>CANGEH010000170.1 GCA_947452665.1 Caulobacteraceae bacterium | reverse complement strand
GTCTGATCACTGCGCGAGGCAATATTGTCGCCGCGAAGGCCAGAGATTGGAATGGCCGTGACATCGTCCAGCCCAACCTGGGCGGCAAAGGCGCGATAGTCGCGGACAATCGTGTCAAACACGGTCTGGTCAAACCCGACCAGATCCATCTTATTGACGGCCAGAACCACCTTCTTGATCCCGATCAGGGATACCAGATAGGAGTGGCGACGGGTCTGGGTCAGTATGCCCTTGCGCGCATCGACCAGGATAATCGCCAGATCCGCAGTCGAGGCACCGGTGACCATATTGCGAGTATATTGCTCATGGCCGGGCGTGTCGGCGACGATGAATTTACGCTTTTCGGTGGAAAAGAACCGATAGGCGACATCGATCGTAATGCCCTGCTCGCGCTCGGCGGCCAAGCCATCGACCAGAAGCGCAAAATCAATCTCGCCGCCCTGGGTGCCGATGCGCTTGGAATCGGCCTCAAGGGCTGCCATCTGATCTTCAAAGATCATTTTGGAATCATACAGCAGTCGGCCGATTAGGGTCGATTTGCCATCATCAACACTGCCGCAGGTGATGAAGCGCAGCAGGCTCTTGTGCTGGTGCTGCAGCAGATAGGCGTCAATATCGGTTTCGATCAGGTCTGAAATATGGGCCATTAGAAATAGCCTTCCTGCTTCTTCTTTTCCATGGAGGCGGCCTGGTCGTGATCGATCACGCGGCCCTGACGCTCGGAAGTGGTGGTCAGGAGCATTTCCTGAATAATTTCGGGCAAGGTCGCAGCCGTGCTTTCCACTGCCCCGGTCAAGGGGTAGCAGCCAAGGGTGCGAAACCGCACCGATTTCATTTGCGGGGTCTCGCCGGGCCTTAGCGGCATGCGGTCATCATCGACCATGATCAAGGTGCCATCCCGCTCGACCACAGGGCGCTGGTCTGCGAAATAGAGCGGCACTAGGGGTATGTTTTCCAGATGGATATATTGCCAGATATCCAGCTCGGTCCAGTTGGACAGGGGAAACACCCGGATGCTCTCGCCCTTATGCTTGCGGGCATTATAGGTGCGCCACAGTTCAGGGCGCTGTTGTTTGGGATCCCAGCGGTGTTGTTCTGAGCGGAAGGAAAAAATCCGCTCCTTGGCGCGGGACTTTTCCTCGTCGCGCCGCGCACCGCCAAAGGCAACGTCAAACCCGTACTGGTCCAGCGCCTGTTTGAGGCCCTGGGTCTTCATCACATCGGTATGAACAGCCGAGCCATGGGTAAAAGGGCCGACGCCCTGGGCTAGGCCGTCTGGATTGGTATGGACGAGCAGGTCCAGCCCTAGGCGCTTGGCCAAGGCATCGCGAAAAGTGATCATTTCCCGGAATTTCCAGCGCGTATCCACATGTAATAGCGGAAACGGCAGCTTGGCCGGGAAGAAGGCCTTGATCGCCAGGTGCAGCATGACGGCCGAATCCTTGCCGATCGAATACAGCATGACGGGATTATCGCTTTCGGCGACCACCTCGCGCATGATGTGGATGCTCTCGGCTTCCAGCCTTTGCAGATGGGTCAGGGCAATAGGAGTGTCGGACACGGCAAACTTTCCGGTGGATCAGTTTTATCTTAATAGCGCTAAATAACGACAATGGCACATAAGCTTTTCTGCAATGGCGTCTAGTAAAGCAAAGATCGGAGTTTATTTTTCCACTGCGATCAGGTCGAGAGGCCCGCCCGCTAAAAATCCGGGATTGAAAAAGTCCTTTTTGCCATAGAGCAAGGGGCTGCCATCTAGGGCCAAAACCTGGCCGCCCGCCGCCAGCAAGACCGCATGGCCAGCGCCCGTATCCCATTCGCAGGTCGGCGCGAGGCGCGGATAGAGGTCAGCCTCGCCCGCAGCGACCAGGCAAAACTTGAGCGATGAGCCGACCGAAACCCGCTCACCGATCGGGTAGAGCGCCAGATAAGCGTCGGTCTCTGGCGTATTGTGCGACTTGGACGCCACCGCAATCAGGTCCTGTTTTGGCGGTGTGCGCACAGCCAAGGGCCTGCGAGCGCTAGCCTCACTCAAGGCTTGGCCCGGTGCCACCTCCTGGGTCCAGGCGGTTTTCAAGGTCACGTCACCGGCAAACATCCGGTCCTTGGCCGGGGCATAGACAATGCCAAGGCTGGGCTGGCCGTCCTCGATCAGGGCAATATTGACGGTAAAATCGCCGCGCCTTTGCACAAATTCCTTGGTGCCATCGAGCGGATCGACCACGAAAAACTGGCGACCGACCGCCGGTATGCGCCCTGCCGCGACCTCTTCTTCGGCCACAACCGGGATGCCGGGGGCTAGGCGCGCCAGATCGGCCAAGATGATCGCCTCGGCGGCGGTGTCGGCCAGGGTCACTGGCGAGGCATCGGCCTTGACCGCCACCTCAAACCCCGCTTGATAAATATCCCAGATCGCCTTGCCGGCCGCATGGGCGCTAATAACCAGGCCCTCGAGCAGGGCTGTGCGGTCAAGGGCGGGCAGGGGCTGGGTCATAATCATGTCCTTTATCAATTCTGCGTTCCTAGGGCTTTTTGCCAAGGGGTTCAAATTGACTCTTGGGCAATTGGGAAGAAGATGGCGCTCTTCTAAGGAAAGTTTTGAGCTGGAGGGATGGGATGGCGTCTTTCGCCCCGCGTGTCTTGCTTATGTCCGCCATCATGGCAGCAACCGCCTTGGTCAGTCAGGCCCAGGCCTCGGTGTTTGTCATTGGCGGGGGTTTGGCGACCGAGTGTTCGATGGCCGCCCTTAAGGGCCTGTCGGATGATCGTAGCCTAGCCTTGTGCGACACGGCGCTGGATACGGAAAACCTGAACCGCGACGCCTTGGCTGGAACCTTGGTCAATCGCGGCGTCATTTATATGCGCCGCCAGGATTTCGCAGCCGCGCGGCGCGATCTGGACCGGGCGGTTGTGGTTGGCCCAACCTTGGGCGAGGCCTTTGTCAATCGCGGCGCGGCCATGATCGGCCAGCGCGATTATGCCCAGGCCTTGAGCAATATTGACCGGGGCCTTGGCCTTAGCCCGCAAGAGCCGGAAAAAGCCTATTTCAACCGCGCCCTGGCCTATGAGGGTCTCGGCGATATGAAACGGGCCTATTTTGACTATCTAAAAGCCTCAGAGCTCAAGCCCGACTGGGAAGCCCCCAAGACCCAGTTGGTGCGCTTTACGGTAACGCGGCCGGGGTCTTGAGACCCCTCAAAGACTCCCATTGACTCTCGGATGGGTTTGAGAACAAAATAGGAACATAAGGGTTCCTGTCCATGTCCGAAACACACGCCTTGTCCGTCTTTCAAAGCCCCTTGCCCGCCTCTGAAGCGGTCCTGGAGGAGGTGGCGGCCGGCCAGCCGCAAGACCTTGGCGCGGCGCTGGCCTTTGCCTTGATGCGGGTGGGGGGCGACGGCCAGCCCGGCGCGCGTCCTTGCGTCTTTGTTGCGCCCAAGGTCTGGCTGCGCGAGCGCGGTCGGCCCTTTGCGCCGGGCTGGAGCCAGATGGGGCGGGACTTGATTCTGGTTGAAACCCTCGATGAGCATCAGGCGCTCTGGGCGCTGGAAGAGGCCTTGAAATCGGGGGCGATCAGCGGTGCGATCGGGGCCTTGGCCGCGCCCGATTTTGTCGCCACCCGCAGGCTAGATTTTGCTGCCCGGGCCGGGCGGGCCAGGGCTGTGGTCTTGCGGGTCGGCCAGACCGGGGGCTTAAGCACAGCCCGGCGGCGCTGGCAGATCGCGTCCATGGCCTCGGGGGCCCATGCTTTTGATGCCCGCGCGCCGGGGCCAGAGCGGTTGCGGGCCAGTCTGATCCGGCGGCGCGATGGTGCGCCCGGCTTTTGGGAATTGGAGTGGGATAATGAGCGGCGATCATGGCTTGGGTCAGGGGCAAAAGCCGAGGACCATGGCCAGACGCATAGCCTGCCTGTGGTTGCCCGACTGGCCGATCACAGTCTGGCGACGGGCCAGCCCCGCCCCGCCGCCGCCTGAAACCCCCTTTGCCCTGGTCGAGCGGGTCGGGGGCGGCCTTTGCCTGCGCGCGGTGAATGCCGCCGCCCGCGCGCTTGGCCTCTATCGCGGCCAGACCCAGGCCGATGCCCGCGCCCGGGTGCCAGACCTGATCACCGCCCCAGCCGATCCGGCGGCAGAGGCGGGGGCCCTGACCCAATTGGCCCTGTGGTCAGAACGGTTTTCCCCGGCCGTGGCCATGGAGACCGGCCCGCCTGGCCTTGAGGGCCTCGTCCTCGACATGACCGGGGCCGCGCACCTGTTTGGCGGTGAGGCGGCCTTGCTGCAGACCCTGGAGACCAAGCTGGCCAAGGCCGGTATTCCCGCCCATGCCGCCCTGGCCGATACGCTGGGCGCGGCCTGGGCCTTGGCAAGGTTTGGGCCAGATCCGCGCCTGGCCCTAGAAGGCGGCGCGCGGTCGGCCCTTGCCGATTTACCGACCGAGGCCCTGCGCCTAGCGCCAGAGGCGGTGGTGCTGCTGCGCCGGTTTGGCCTGAACCAGATTGGCGATCTTTATCCCTTGCCGCGCGCGGGTCTGGCCAGACGGTTTGCCGCTGGAAAGTTGGCGGCGGGCGGGCTGGGGCTTTCGGTGGTCGAGCGGCTAGACCAGGCGCTTGGCTTTCGCCCTGAGCCCCTGGCGCCCGTGCGCCCGCCCGCCGCCTATCGCGCCTTTCAGGTGTTTGCCGAACCGATTGGCGATGTGGCCGGGGTCGAGCACTGCTTGGGCGATCTTGTCCGTGTTCTGAGCGATCAATTGGTGCGCGATGGCTGCGGCGCGCGCAAACTGGCCCTAACCGGCTTTCGCGTTGATGGCGGCACCACCCAGCTGGAGATTGGGCTGAGCGCGCCCCTAGCCCAGCCCACGCACTTTCTGCGTCTGTTTAAAAATAAGGGGCTTGAGCACCTCGATCTGGGCTTTGGCATTGACGCCCTGATGCTGGCCGCGCCCGTGGCCGAGCCGATAGTCCTGGTCCAGACCGGGCTGCAGGGCGAGGGCGACGCCATTGATCAAGGTGCTCTCGCTGGGCTGATTGACCGCCTTCAGGCCAGATTGGGCGAGGGCGCTGTGCGTATGGCAAAACCCTCTGGCCGCTGGCTGCCCGAACACAGTGCTCAATGGGGCCCGCCTGTACTTGGCCGCGCGACGCAGGCTTTTGTGCTAGAAGACCGGCCACGGCCGCTCTTGCTCTTCCATCCGCCTGAGCCGGTTGAGGCCATGGCCGAACTGCCTGATGCCGCGCCGGTGCGGTTTATCTGGCGGCGTGTGGCCAGGCGCGTGGTGCGAGCTGAGGGGCCAGAACGCCTGGGCCCCGAATGGTGGCGTCAGTCGGCGGACAGTCATCGCCCAGCGCCCCGCACGCGCGATTATTACCGCATCGAGGACGAGGCCGGGCATCGCTATTGGCTGTTTCGCGAGGGGCTTTATGAGCGCGAAGACATGGGCCGCCTGCCCAGCTGGTGGCTGCATGGGGTGTTTGCATGAGC
>CANGEH010000169.1 GCA_947452665.1 Caulobacteraceae bacterium | reverse complement strand
GCCGACGCCCAGGCCGTGATGCGCGAGCGCACCCAATTATCCGGCCAGGTCGAGAGTGTGATGCGTCTGGAGCGGGATCTAGCCGATGCGCTAGGCTATGCGGAAATGGCTGATGCCGAGGGCGATGAGGCCTCGCTCGATGAGGCGCGTGCGCAATTGGCCGTGATCAAGGACCAGGCGGGCCGGGCCGAGCTTGAGGCCCTGTTATCCGGTGAGGCCGATAGCAATGATGCCTATCTGGAAATCAATTCCGGCGCGGGCGGAACGGAGTCCAATGACTGGGCCGGTATGCTGCTGCGCATGTATTCGCGCTGGGCCAATGCGCATGGCATGGGTATGGACCTGATCGAAGAGACCCAAGGCGAACAGGCTGGGATTAAGTCGGTGACCCTGCAGATCAAGGGTCATAATGCCTATGGCTGGCTCAAGACCGAGGCGGGGGTTCATCGCCTGGTGCGGATTTCGCCGTTTGACTCGGCTGCCAAGCGCCATACCAGCTTTGCCTCGGTCTGGGTCTATCCGGTGGTGGATGACACGATTGAAATCGACATCAATCCGTCCGATGTGCGCACCGATACCTACCGGGCCTCGGGCGCGGGTGGTCAGCACATCAACAAGACCGATTCCGCTGTGCGCCTGACCCACATCCCGACCGGCGTTGCGGTTGCCTGCCAGGCGGGCCGGTCACAGCATCAAAACCGAGAAGAAGCCTGGAAAATGCTGCGTGCGCGGCTTTATGAGTTGGAACTGCAAAGGCGCGAGGCCGCCGCTCAGGTCTTGGAAGACCAAAAGACCGATATTGGTTGGGGCCACCAGATCCGCTCTTATGTCCTGCAGCCCTATCAGATGGTCAAGGATCTGCGTACCGAGATGGAGACCTCTGACACCCAGGGCGTGCTCGATGGCGATCTTGACCGGTTTATGGGCGCGTCCCTGGCCCAAAGGGTTGGGGTTACCCGCGAGGCTTAACAAAAAAGGGCGTGAAGGGGATCAGCCTTCACGCCCAAATCTTGTTTATGGTTTCAAAGGCCTAGATCTCGACCTTTTCTACGGTCACAGGCACGGACTCGGTAAAGGCCTGGCCTTGGCGCTGAAACTTTACGCTGCGGCCCTGGAAGAAGGCGCCCGGCTCCATCGATAATTGCTCATGCGTGATATCGCCATCGACATGGGCCGTGCCATAGAGGCGCACGGACTTGCCAAAGATGGTGCCGACCAGACGGCCGCGGATCTCGATCGTATCGGCCGTGACAGAGCCTTCAACATGGCCGGTTTCGCCAATGGTCAGGTGTTCAATCTTGATTTCCCCGCGAACAATGCCGTCTAGGTGCAGTTCACCTGTGCCGGAAACATTGCCCTCGATGACCATGTCATCGCCAATCATAGATGCGGCCTTCAAGGACTTTCTCCCGTCAGTAAGCGCGGGCAGGGCCATGGCGCTGGAATTATCAGTATAGCCGGTCTTATCCGTTCGCTTGTTGAACATAGTCCCCTGCCTTCACAAATCTTGCTGGATTTTGAGCGCGTCCATTCACCCACACTTCATAGTGCAAATGTACGCCCGTCGAGCGTCCTGTAGACCCCATGGCACCAATGCGCTGCCCAACGCCTACGCGCTGACCAGATCGCACAGAAATGCCTTGTAGGTGGGCATAGCGCGTCTTGAAGCCGCGGCCGTGGTCAACCTCCACCGTATTGCCATAGCCCGACCGCACCCCGGTAAAGGACACAATGCCCGGCGCAGTGACATAGATTGGCGTCATAAACCCGCCGGCGAAGTCTAGGCCCGAATGCATGGCCGGGCGTCGGCTGAAGGGGTCAAAACGCACGCCAAAGCCGCTGGTTTGTTGGGTGTGCACGGTGGGCCGGGCAAAGGGTAGGCGCTCTGCGGCATTATTCAGGGCGCGCATATCAGTCATATTGGTCGCGGCGCTCTGGATGCGCTGTGCAAATTCGGGGTCTACATCCAGCACCGCGCCCAGGGCCTTGGGGTCCTTGGCATCAATCAAGGGGCCGCCGAGGCCTGATTTTTGTGTGGCATAGCCGTTGGGGCTTAGCCCTGCCAGTCGAAAGGCAAGTCTTAAGCGATCGGCGCGGCTCTTGGCGAAGGTTTCCGCGCGCTGGACCATCCGGTCCTGATCCATATGGACAGCCTGGACCCGCTCAAGCGGGCTGGCGCCTAGGATGGAGTCTGGCGTGATCGAGGGGGTCAGGGCGCGGGCCGCACCTGGAACGCCGCGAAAATCTGTGACCAGCATGGCGAGCGCCGCGTGGCGCTTTTCGATCGAATTGGCCAGGTCATCGATTGAGCCATTATTCGCGTTCAATTGGGCAACGGCGCTGTTTAGACGAGCCTGGCGATCAGCGATCCAACGCTCATATTTGGCTTGGGTCTTGGCGACTTCCTGGTCGGTGCGGCTGAGCGACATGGCGCTCACAGCCATCGAAACCGTCGAGACGCCCAGCCATACTGCCAACCCTACCAAGGCCCCGGCAATAACCATTTGCCGACGGGGGGTCAGGACAATGCTGTTGACCTGCCCTTGGGCGCGTAAATAGATGTGACGCTCTTGAAAAAGCTCAGAAAAAAGCTGGCGCATTCGTGCCGCGTGGCCATGAGTCATGGTCTCGAATATCCGCCGTTTCGGGAATTCGGTATAAGCATGACAAATGTCAATTTGGCAAGCTCGATTGTTATAATCATTACTATTTGTTAACGAGTTTAAGCTTCAAAATTGCCCTTTACGTCCCCAAATAGTGCTCCCGTCAACAATCTGTGTAATCCGCAGGGCGTTTGCTTTGTGTTGACCTAAAGTTGCTGGGAACCCACGCCTGGGCAAGGCCCGCCTGTTGACCGATGATTGCGCTAAAGCGGCGCGATCAGGTCAGGATTTACTGGCTCTTAATCGCATCGAGCACCTGCTGCGCATGGCCCGGAACCTTGACCTTGCGCCAGATCTTCAAAATCTTGCCATCGGGGCTGATCAAGACGGTGGAGCGTTCGATGCCCATATAGGTGCGGCCATACATGCTTTTTTGCACCCAGCAGCCATAGGCCTCGACCACGGCACCGTCTTCGTCCGAGGCTAGGATCAGGTTCAGTGCATATTTGGTCTTGAACTTGGTGTGGCTGGCGACCGTATCGCGCGACACACCAATCACAACCGCGTCAAGTGCGGCAAAAGCCTCTGCCGATTCGCTAAACGCCTTGGCCTCATTGGTGCAACCGGGCGTATCATCCTTCGGATAGAAGTACAAAACGACGGTTTTTCCACTCAGGGCAGTCAAATCGACGTTTCCGGCTCCATCTGTGGGCAAATTCAGGGCTGGAGCCTGATCTCCGGCTTGGATCATGTCAGTCATTGTCGTATCTCAACGATTAGGCACACCTTGGGCGGCACGGTCATGTTTGTGACGTAAACTGGTGGTGTTTCGATCAAACGTCCAGTGCCCCCTCAATTTGGCGGAGCTTAATTCTTGTTGAGACCCGCGCTAAAGCACGCTTTGGAGATTGCCGTCCTCTTGGTCTTGGCCATCACGGCGTTGTTCGGCGTGGCGGCGTGGCGCCTGTCTCAAGGCGAAATCTCGGCTGATTTTTTGCGTGAACCGCTTGTGCGCGGGCTCGAGCAACAGGTCCCTGGCGGTCATGGCGGGGTCAATCATATTGGCATTGTCTGGTTTGATCAGGCCAAGGCGCTCGGTGTTCAACTTGATGGGGTCTGGCTGCGTGATGGGCAGGGACGCCTCGTCTTGCGCGCGGCTAAGGTCCAGGCCGCAGTCGCCCTCGACTCCCTATTGGTCTTTGCGCCGGCCCCAGGGCGCATAGCGGCTGAAGACTTTTTTGTTGCGGTGAGTGTGTCCCCGGCTGGACGCTATGAATTGGGTTATCTGGCCAGGGGCAAGCCCGAGGCCTATACCGGCCTTGGCAAGCTGTTTATCGAGGTCACCAGCCCAGCCCGGCGCAAATGGTCAGCGAGCTTTTTGCGCGATCTGGATCTACGCCGCGGTCAGTTAAGCCTGCGCCAAACCGATGGGGCCGTGAGTTGGACCGGGGACGTCCGCACCCTAATCTTTCGCAAGGCCGATGGCCTATTGCAGGCCGATTGCGACCTGTCGATCGGCTCAGGCACGGCGCGCGCCGAGCTGAAGGCCAAGGCGCGCGCCGCGGTTGGACTAAAAGACGCCGCCGTCGATGCCCAGGTGCAAAACCTCAACCCCGCCAAGGTGTTTCCCTCGGCCGGGCTTACCCGCGGTCTATCGGCGCTGGATGCCAAGGTCGAGGGCGGCGGTTCGATTGCTTATGGCCGCCAAACGGGCTTTCAGTCCGCCGATGTCGCCTTTAGCGCCGGTGCGGGCAAGATCCGGTTTGGTAAGGCCCTGCAACCGTTTGATAGTGCTCAGGTTCGCGCCAGCTATAATCCCCAGACGGGGGATGTTGATCTCGACCGGGTGCGGCTGACGGCCGCCTCGCTCGGTCTGGATCTGAAGGGCAAGATCAGGCTGATCCCGCAAGGCGCGACCCAAGCCCCGGCGCGTTTGGAATTTAAGGTCACAGGCCCAAAGGCCAGCATGGCTTTTGTCCGAGGCTCTGAAAAACAGACCCTGACCAATATTGATCTGGCCGGTACCTATACGCCAGAGGCTGGACGAATTGTCATTGAACGGGGCCGCGCCACCTTGGCTGGAAAGACGGTTGAGGCCAAGGGACAACTGGTTCAGGCCTTGAGCCGCGAAGGACTGCCAGAAGGCAGTTGGGGCGCCAAACTTCAAGCCAAGATGCTGGGCGCTGCCTCTGTCGATCAGGCCTACCCGTTCTGGCCTGACAAGGTCGGGACACCGGCGCGCGACTGGGTCAAGGCGGCTCTAAAAAAGGGGCAATTGTCCAATGTTACCCTGACCCTCGACATCCCGCCGGCGCTTTCGCCCGGACATCTGACCAATAAGATGCTGCAGGTTGGTTTTGATTTTGATCGGGTCGCGATTGATGTGGTTCAGGGCCTGCCCCTGATCGAGGACGGACGCGGCAAGGCCCTGGTTCAGGGTGACCGGTTTGACTTGTTCTTGACCTCTGGCCGGATGCAGTCGGTGCGGCTTAGCGAGGGTCTGGTCTCATTCCCGAAGTTTAACCCCGTGGCCGATGCGATTTTCCAAGGTCGGGCCAAAGGCAATGCTGGCGAAATTCTAGCAATTCTTGATCGCAAGCCCCTTAATGCCCTGAACGGAACCGGGTTTGAATCGGTTGCCTTTTCAGGCGATGCCGACGTCAAATTCTCGATCGCCCGGCCGATGCACAGTCACGTGGCCCCCGGCGATAATCGGTTCTCATTTGCCGGCAATGTGGCCAAGGCTAGGGTCCATAAGGTGGCGCTGGGGCTGGACGCGACCGATGGGGCCTTGATGGTCAGCGGTGGCAATGCGGGTATATCCGTGGTCGGCACCGCCAAGGCCGGCCCCTATCAAGGCAAGATCGATTATCGCGCCCT
>CANGEH010000168.1 GCA_947452665.1 Caulobacteraceae bacterium | reverse complement strand
AGTTTTTCCCGCGTCTGCAGGGTCTTGATCGCCGCCACCAGGGCCGGCGAACTGACGCCATTGACGGGGCCGCGATACAGGCCCTTGTCCAGCAGGCCCTGCTGCAGATTGGTCACGGCCTCTTGGCGAATATCAACGCTCTTGCCATCGGAGACAACCTTAACCAAAGGCGTTTCGCGGGTCAGACGCATCGGGGCGACCGCAGCTAGGGCCTGGGCTGTCGCCGTTTCGAGCGAGGCGGTTGGCGAAATCCGGCACACCGCCATGACAATCCCCATCAGGTCCGAGCCAGTTGCGGTCGGCAATATGTCAAAGGTCTGGGGCACATTGCGATTATAGGCACTGGCGTAACCCATCAACCAAGACCCATAGAGCGAGGTCGCGATCTTATCGTCCCTTAACGAGGTCAGTACAGCTGAACAGGCGTTTGAACCAACGCCCCTGGCCGTGAATTTTCCCGAAGCATCCGATGCCGAGGCTGGCAGGGACGCAAACAATAGGGGCAAGGACACCGCAGCGCCGCAAAGCGCCCGAGTCATTAAGGATTTTGCGGATGGCGCACGAAACATTATTGAGTCCTCACAACACATTGCCAGAGTTTTGAATTCAATCGAAACCGAATTACCGATCTATCGGCAGACAATGTGTCAATTTTAAGTAAAAAATTCGTTAAAATATAAATTAACAAAATATATTGCGGCGCTTTAATCAGTAATAATTAATCAACCACCGATTTTAATCTTGGCAACAGTCTGAAGTCCGGGCGCACTCCGCCGAACATTGGTGTCTGAAGCATCAGGTTTCCAAGTTACATTCACGGCGGCTGGGGCAATACCCCGATAGACCAGGGCAAAAGAGATCGCGCGGACCCGGTCAATGGTCAGGTTTTCCCGCTTTTGCGGATCCCAGACCTCGGTATCAGGGGCTTGAACCACCACTTCAACCGAGCCGGACTTGGCGGCCTCGACAATCTGGTCGAGCATGGACATTGAGGCCCCGCTAATCGTCACCGAGCCAAATTGGAACACCACTGGCATGCCGGCGCCGGTCATCTTGACGCCGTTGCTGGGCGATTCATTGATCGGCACCGCGCCGCTTGGCCGATATTGCGGCTGCGGTTGGGGCTGCGGAACATATTGGGCGCTTTGCGGGCGCGGATAAGGGCCTGTCGGATTGGCATAGGGATTGCCACTGGCGGCCGATTGGGCCGCGTGCGCAGAGGCCATCTGGTCAATACAGGTTTCCGGACTGACGCCCGTCACCGAACCCACCAATTTCATGGTCGCCTCTTCCAATGCGGTACGAATACCAAATTGCAGGGGCTCTTGGCCCTTGGCGCCGATATTGAGGTCGAACAGGTCGCTACCAAAGAAGCGGAAAATATTGGCATTCACCTCATAGCCGGTGAACTGTTTGGTGAGGCTCACCGTGCGCACCACCATCATGGTCCGCGTATCCACAATCCGCAGATCGACGGCAATGCTTTCGGTAAAGGTCCGCGCCTTGGGCCCGATCTGGTCGAGCGTCACATCCACCCCGCCGGAGCGGATATTATAGTTCAGCTCGGTAATTCCGCCGACAATGTAATAGTTCGATTGCACAATTGTGCCGCCATAATACGGCAGCCAAGGCACTTTTTGACCCGAATTGGGCGCACCAGAATCGTGCAACTGATTATCGCCAAGCTGTCGGCGGTCCATATAGCCCAGTTCCCGCTCGGCGATCACCGGGTCAAAGCGCTCGGCGATCTGGACCGTGCCATCGAGCTTGCCAAGTGCGCCATAGACCATCAGGGCGCCGCCCTGGGTCACGGCATTGCCTTCGCCGACACTGTATTTGCCGGTATAATCCTTGACATCCCCAACCGCGATCACGACCGGCGGACGGCGCGAGGCTGCCAGCCGGTCGGCAAAACAGACCAGCGGCGCGTCCATTGGGGTGACATTATCGCGAACCGGCGCGCCCCGCGTCATGGGCACTTCGCCGGTCTTCATCAATTGTTGCTCAAGCGTACCGCACCCGCTCAAGCCAAGCAGAAGGGTAAGCAAGGCCGCTGCAGGCAACTTGCTGGAAAGGGGCGTTGGACCCAAATTTGGCGATTGTTCGCGCTGGGTCATGTCCGAGGTTTCAGTTCAAGGCGCCATAGGCACCGAATGTGCAGGCGGTCGAGCCGGTCACAGACGAAACAACCGCGCCGGAATTGGACTGGTCTGAATTGAGGGCCTGCCAGGCCTGACCGCTGACCGCTGTACTGGTCGAGCCGGTCAGAGATCCGGACACGGCCCCGGCATTGGTTTGGTCTGAATCTACGCCCGATGTGCCACCAAAACTGGGGGTCCCGGTCGTGGTGGTCGAATTCTGGTTGCCGATCGGGTTAACCGAAGACCCATTCGTATTGGGCGAATGGGTTGTGGTTGAGTTCAAGCCATTATTGCCCTGGCCGCTGGCCGCGACATTGCAATTATATTGACGGTCGATCTTGGTATTATAGATCGGCGCCGCATAATACCCGCCCTTACGCTTCTGGATCAGGTCCTGCATGGCCACCATGGCCGCCTTGTCGGCGGTTGTTTGAAATTGCCAGTCGAAGTTTTCGCCCAGGCCATTAGCCTGGACCCGACTGGTCGCGCCAAACGAGGATACCAAAACGATCAGCAATCCGGCGATTAGGACACCAAGGGCGTAGCTAAATCGACCAACTTGCTTTGACCTCTTGAATATCGGCTTCATGCTGGGCTCCCTAATCGACCGACGCCAAAACCCCTGACGCGGTGGAAATCGTTGCGACATCAGCACCAAATGGCACCCGGAGCCGATCAAAAAGCCCCTATAATCTATGACTTGTGTCAGAATTGGGTGGCCATTCAAAGTCGTTCACCGCCCAATTTGGGGGCGGAAGTGCCTTAATGGGCGGTTTAGTCAAATCACTAGTAACGATTTGTTAAGGTTTTCATTGGCGCGCATCACCCTGCCAGGTCCAACCCCAATCAGAATAAATAAACAAACAGCCCTGCCGATTGACCGAGACATGGTTTTTGCTACTGTCCAGTAACATCAAAAATGGCGGTCCGACCGTCAAGCCCAGAGGGAACATCAAAATGGTTGCGGCATCACAGGTCGTCTTAACCGCCACAGAACGCGTTCATCTGGGCGTGCCTGCCGCGCAGGCTATTGCCGCCGAGGCCGAGCGCCTAAACGCCCAGCGCGTCTTTATCTTGGCCGGCAGCACGCTGAACGAACAAACCGACGAGATCCGCAAGATCGAAAAGGCGCTTGGCAGCCGCCATGCCGCCACCCATACCGGCATTCGCCCGAATGCGCCGCGCAGTGATGTTCTGGTCGCCGCCGAGCGCGCCCGGGCGGTCAATACCGATCTGGTGGTAACCGTCGGCGGTGGCTCGGTCACTGATGCGGGCAAGATCATCCTGATCTGCCTCAAGCACAACATAACGACGGTTGAAGGCTTTGACGGCTTCCGCACCTATGTGGCCGAAGACGGCAGCGTGGTTCAGCCTGTGTTCGATGCGCCCGATATCCGCGCCATCTGCGTGCCAACCACCCTTTCCGGCGGCGAGTTCAACCCCCTGTCCGGCGCGACCGACGAACGCATCAAGCTCAAGCAGGGCTTTGAACAGCGCATGATGGTGCCGATCGCCGTCATTCTCGACCCCGCCATCACCGTCCATACGCCCGAATGGCTGTGGCTATCGACCGGCGTGCGCTCGGTTGACCATGCGGTCGAGACCCTAGGCTCGCTGCAATCCAATGATTATTGCGACGGCATTGCCGATAGCGCCCTTCGCCTGCTGGCCGAGGGCCTGCCCAAGGTCAAGGCCAATCCCGGCGATCTGGATGCGCGGCTTAAGTGCCAGATCGGCGCTTGGCAGTCCATGTTGCCCATTCTGGGCGGCGTGCCCATGGGGGCCAGCCATGCCATCGGCCACGTCCTAGGCGGCACCTGCGATGTGCCACACGGCTATACGTCCTGCGTGATGTCGCCCTTTGTTCAGGCGTTTAATGCCCCGGTCAATGCGCATCGCCAGGTGCGCATTAGCACCTGCCTAGGCGATGCAAACCGCACGGCTTCGGACCTGCTCGATAAGCTAATCGGCGGCCTTGGCATGCCCCGCAGCCTCAAGGCGGTCGGCGTATCCGAGGACCAGTTCCCCCTGATCGCCGAATACACACTCGAAGACTTCTGGGGCCGAACCAATCCTCGTCCAATCGCCAAGGCCGAGGATGTTATGGAAATCTTGCGCACCGCTGTTGGCTAAAACGCATAGTAGCTTGATCTAGGGCGTGAGGCAGCTCAGTCTGTTGCCTCACGCCGATCTTGCGGAAAAAGAATTAATGACCGAAGCAAAAGCGGCCAAGCGACAGACCGCACCGCTCAAGAACGAGATCGCCGCATATAAACGCCGGCGCATTGTCGAAGAAGCCAGCCTATTGTTCTTTAAGAGTGGCTACGAGGCAACTACCCTAGATGCCGTGGCCGAGCAGCTGCAGGTCACCAAGCCCTTCATCTATTCCTATTACCGCAATAAGAGCGAATTGCTGTTTGAGATCTGTCAGGTCGGTATTCAGCTGTCTCTCACCGCTTTGGAAGACGCCTTAGCCGTCGAAGGCACGGCGACCGAGCAGCTGAAAATGGTGGTCGAGCGGGTCGCCCGGATCATTATCGAAAATCAGCGCTATATCAGCGTCTATCAGCGCGAAGAAATGAGCCTAGAGCCCGAAGAGGCCCGGCGCATTCGGCTGCTTCGCCACCAGTTTGATCAAAAGCTTAGCGCCCTGTTGCAGAGGGGCAAGGTTGCGGGCGAATTTGAATTTGAAGACGCTTCGCGCGCCGCGATCTGGATCAGTGGCCTGCTCAGCTGGATTGCTAACTGGTATCACGAGGGTGGACGCTGGTCGGCGACCGAGGTGGTGATGGATGCGATTACCATGGTCACCAAGATCACCTTGCCCGCGACCAGATCGACCTGACAAATCTGAGCCCTAACCGGCTCGCCCCATTGCCGCCCAAGCGCCAAGACAGTAGGTTAAGATCAAGCTAGTAGATTTTTCTACCAGACTGCTAAGACGGGGCCTAGCCATGACAACCACAACCCTCTCCAGCGCCATGCACGGCGACCACCGTGTCCCGGATCGCTCGGTCTGCGTGCTGCGCGACCTGATGGACCGGATGGACCAGGAGCGCGGCGATCAAGTCTATGCGGTGTTCGAGGACGGCAGTCATTGGACCTATAGCCAGCTTAGAACCCAAACCATTGCCGTGGCGGTTGGCCTGCAAAAGCTTGGTGTCAAACAGGGCGACCATGTCGCGGTCTGGCTGCCCAATTGCCGTCAGGCCCTATTGACCTTTTATGCGATCAATTATCTGGGCGCAGTATTTGTGCCGTTTAATACCGCCTATCGCGGCGCGATTTTAGAGCATGTGCTCAAAAACTCCGATGCCAGCCTGTTGATTGCGCATGCGGGCCT
>CANGEH010000167.1 GCA_947452665.1 Caulobacteraceae bacterium | reverse complement strand
GGTCTGGTGCAGCCACTCATCATAGGGCTGGGCATTGGCCAGGGTCTGCTTGATCTCGTCGTCCTCGATGATCTTGCCCTGTTCCAGATCGATCAAGAGCATCTTGCCCGGCTGCAAGCGCCATTTGCGCGCGATCTTTTCCTCTGGGATCGGCAGGACGCCGGACTCAGAGGCCATGATCACCTGATCATCCGTGGTCAGGATAAACCGCGCTGGGCGCAGGCCATTGCGGTCCAGGGTCGCGCCAATCTGGCGGCCATCGGTAAAGGCAATGGCGGCGGGGCCGTCCCAAGGCTCCATCAAGGCGGCATAATACTCGTAAAACGCCTTTTGCTTAGCATCCATCTGCTGATTGCCAGCCCAAGCTTCGGGGATCAGCATCATGACGGCATGCGCCAGCGGATAGCCGCCGGCCAGTAACAGTTCTAGCGCATTATCGAGGCAGGCCGTGTCGGACTGACCGTGCGGGATCAGGGGCCACATCTTGTCTAGGTCTGGGCCCAATAGCGGCGATTCCAGCGTGCGCCTGCGCGCATTCATCCAGTTCACATTGCCCCGCACCGTATTGATCTCGCCATTATGGGCGATGAAGCGATAGGGGTGGGCCAGCTTCCAGGATGGGAATGTATTGGTCGAAAACCGCTGATGGACCATGGCAATCGCCGACTGGGTCAGGGGGTTTTGCAGGTCCAGATAAAACGTCCCCACCTGTCCGGCCAGCAATAGGCCCTTATAAACCACGGTGCGGCTGGAAAAGGACGGCATATAAAAGTCGGCCAGGGCCGGCAGGTCACGCTTGGCGGCCTGATCCGCCAGGGGGTTTTGGGTCTGTTTGCGGATGGTCAAAAGCTTGCGCTCAAACGCGTCCTGATCCTTGGTATTGGCCCCGCGCCCGACAATGGCCTGACGGATCACCGGCAGGTCTGCCAAGACGGCGGCACCCAGCACTGAGGTATCGACCGGCACATCACGCCAGCCGATCAGGGTCTGGCCTTCGACGCGGATAAAGTGCTCGAACTGACCGGCCACCATGGCCCGAATCTTTTCGTCGCGCGGCATGAAGCACATGGCCACGGCATAGTCGCCAGGCGCAGGCAGGGTCAGTTTTTGGCCCTTGGCCCAGTCGCGCAAAAGCGCATCGGGAATCTGAATCAGACAGCCAGCGCCATCGCCAACCATGGGATCTGCGCCCACAGCGCCGCGATGGTCGATATTGAGCAGGATCTGCAAGCCTTGACGCACGATATCATGGGTCTTGGTGCCCTTGATATTCGCAACAAAACCAACGCCGCAAGCGTCATGCTCGTGGCGGGGATCGTACAGACCTTGCTTAACCGGCAACTGCATCTCAATACCCTCGAAAGTCATAGTCCCCATGCGCGGGCGCGCAGGGCGGAGTGTTTTTGCTGAAAAATTATCCGATGTCGATGGTTGCGCAAACCATCCGTGACAAAGAATGGGCCTCCAGCAAGATTTTGCCCAATTTCTGTGCCCGGGGGCCGACCTAAAGCGGCCAATCCCATCAAACTATTGGCGGTCCTATTGCCATTTTTATAAATTTGCCCAAGCATGAACACCGGTCCGTATTAGGGAGGTAGGGCGATGCTTAAGCGGTTTCCAGTCGGTGTTTTGGGTTTAATGGCCTTGATCAATCTGGGCCGCGGCGCGGTCCATAGCTTCGCTGCCGATGGCGGCGCAGTCTCAATTGCTGGTCTAAGTCTTGGCAACCAGGGGCCGACCATTTTATCGCTGTTTGCGACCTTGGGGCTTGGCCAGATGGTGATGGGCGGGTTTCAAGCCCTTATCGTCCTGCGGCGGCGCGATCTGGTGGGCCTGTTTCTAGGCCTGCAACTGGCGACCACCGTGGTGGCCATGATCAATCTTTATCTGTGGCGCCCCTTGCCGGTGACCGTGCCGGGCCAGCCCTTCAATATTGCCTTGATGCTGTTGCAGGCCGCAGCCCTTGCGGTTGCGCTACGGGGCCCGGCCAAAAGCCCCGCCTAGGGGCTAGATTTCCTGGTTATAGGCCCCGACTTCGGGGCGCTTGGCGAGGCGCGGTTTGACTTCTTGATGGAAGAGGGCGCGCATATCCTCGGCCGAGCGGGTGCTTTCGACCACCACCACGATTTCAGGCTTGTTGGATGAGGCCCGCACCAGCACCCAGCTGCCATCCTCAAGCGCGACCCGCACGCCATTGACCGTAATGACATCCTTGATCTTGCGGCCAAGTACGGTGCCGCCTGCTGCGGCTAGGGCCTGGTATTCCTTCACCACACCCTCAACCACCCCATATTTAACCTCATCGCCGCAATGGGGCGACATGGTCAGGGAGGTATAGGCCACGGGAAGGGCTTTTTTCAGGTCGGAAAGCTTCTTGCCCGGATTGCGGTCCAGCATGGCCAAGATGGCCGCCGCCGCCGTCAGGCCGCAGTCATAACCGCGGCCCAAGGACCCCGCCAAAAAGAAGTGACCCGATTTTTCGAACCCTGCCAGGGCACCCAGCTCGGCGGTTTTACGCTTGATATAGGAATGGCCAGTCTTCCAATAGACGGTGGTGCAGCCATTGGCCGCCAGGATCGGGTCTGTGGCATAAAGCCCGGTCGATTTCACATCGACAATAAAGGTTGCGCCCGGATGCAGTGGGGCCAGGTCGCGGGCCAGGATCAGGCCGATCTTGTCGGCATAGATTTCTTCACCCTCATCATCGACCACGCCGCAGCGATCGCCGTCGCCGTCAAAGCCCAGCGCGAGGTCCGCGCCTGTTTCGCGCACGGTCTTGGCCATGGCGTGCAGCATGATCTGGTCTTCGGGATTGGGATTGTATTTTGGGAAGGTATAATCGAGGTCGCAATCCATCTCGATCACCTCAACGCCCATGGCGCGCAGGGCCTGGGGCGCAAAGGCCCCGGCTGTGCCATTGCCGCAGGCGGCAACCACCTTGAGCGGGCGGGTGACCTTAAGCCTGGCCGCGACATCGGCAATATAGCGCTCTGCCATGCCCGCAATCTGGGTCAGTTTGCCGCCGGGGCGTTCGACAAAGGCGCCGTTCAGGACAATGTCCTTAAGCTGGCCCATTTCCTCGGGGCCAAAGGTTAGGGGGCGTTGCGCGCCCATCTTGACCCCGGTCCAGCCGTTTTCATTATGGCTGGCCGTGACCATGGCCACGCAAGGGGCATCTAGGTCAAATTGCGCGAAATAGGCCGTGGGCGACAAGGCCAGGCCAATATCCAAGACCTCACAACCGGCCGCGATCAGACCAAGGCTTAAGGCCTGTTTGATCGATATCGAATAGGACCGGTAATCATGGCCAACCACAATCTTGGCATGACCGAGTGACTGAATATAGGTGCCCAGCCCAAGGCCAAGCGCCTGAATGCCCAATAGATTAATCTCGGGGCCGAACAACCAGCGGGCGTCATACTCACGAAACCCGGTAGCCTTTACTAATGGTTCGTTTTCATAGGCTAGGCTATTGGGCACCAGGTCATTGCGAGGCTTGGCAAACATGAGGTTTTCCTTGAAAACGATTGGGTCGTGTTTAGTCGTGCCATGAGATCTAGGCAACCGTGTCTGGGGCTTTTGCGGCTGCCATAGAGAGAATGTCGATGTCTAAAGTCAGCAGACCGGCGATTTTTTTTGATCGTGATGGGGTCTTGAACGTCGATCATGGCTATGTGGTCGACCCTGCCAAGCTCGACTGGATGCCGCGGGCCAAAGAGGCGGTTTTAAAGGTAAATCAATGCGGTTATGCCGCTGTCGTCATTTCCAACCAGTCTGGGGTTGGCCGCGGCATGTTTAATAGGGCCGATGTCGATCAGTTTCATAGGGTTATGCAGGCGCAACTGGCCGAGATCGGCGCGCGGCTGGACGCGTTTTACTACTGCCCCTATATATCAGAGGCGCTTTATGATGAATTTCGCCATCCCGATCACCCCGATCGCAAACCCAATCCTGGCATGATTTTGCGTGCGGCCAAGGATCTGGACCTTGATCTGACTCGCTCGGCCATGATCGGCGATCGTACCAGCGATATTGAGGCGGCCGAGCGAGCGGGCATTAAGGGCCTACTCTATCGCGGTGGACCGCTCGATGACCTGGTCGGCGCGCTATTGGGCTAGACAGGCCCCAAGCTTACGATTGGTTACAGGGATTGTTTGGCCAGGATGGAGCAAACTGGCCTATCAGGTCAAAAACTCGGCCCTGCGCGCCAGATCCTGAGCGCCCGACCATAAGTGAGAGCCCTATGAATATTGCCTTTATCGATCTCGCCGCTCAACAAGCCCGCATCAAGCCTGCACTGGACGCTGCCATGGCCAAGGTCTTGGCCCACGGCGCCTATGTGATGGGCCCGGAAGTCGGCGAATTTGAATGTCAGCTCGCGGGATTTTCAGGGATCAAATATGCCGTGTCCTGCGCCAATGGCACCGATGCGATTGCCCTGCCGCTGATGGCCTGGGGCGTGGGCGCGGGCGATGCGGTGTTTTGCCCAAGCTTTACCTTTGCCGCCACTGCTGAGGTTGTGCCCTGGACCGGGGCCGAGCCGGTGTTTGTCGATATCTTGCCTGATACCTATAATCTGGATCCGCAAAAGCTGGAGGCGGCAATTATCGCCATCAAGGCCGAGGGCCGCTTGACGCCCAAGGTGGTGATTGCGGTTGATCTGTTTGGTCAGCCTGCAGATTATCCGGCGATTTCAGCGATTTGCCAGCGACATGGCCTAAAACTGATTGCCGATAGCGCTCAGGGTTTTGGCTGTACCCTGAACGGTCAGCATCCGGGTCACTGGGCCGATGTCACAACGACCAGCTTTTTTCCGGCCAAGCCGCTGGGCTGCTATGGTGATGGCGGCGCGGTCCTGACCGATGATGAGGCCCTGGCCGAGCGCATGGACAGTCTGCGCGTGCATGGCAAGGCGGTCAAAAGCGATATTGCGGGCCGGACCTTTGACCATGATCCCAAATATCTGAACATGCGTATCGGCATGAATAGCCGCCTTGATACGCTTCAGGCCGCTATTTTGATCGAAAAGCTGAATGTGTTTGCCGATGAGATCGTGCTGCGCAATGCCGTGGCCGATCGCTATGCCGCCAGCCTGCCGGCCAGTGTCACCCAGATTCCATCGGTGATTGCGGGCGGTATCTCGACCTGGGCGCAATATACGATCGAGCATGCCAATCGCGACGGCCTGGCCGCACACCTGAAAGCCTCTGGCGTGCCCACAGCGGTCTATTATCCCGTGCCCATGCATATCCAGTCGGCCTATGCCCACTACCCCAAGGGCGCTGGCGGCCTGCCCGTCACTGAGGCCAAGGCGGGCCGCGTGATTAGCCTGCCCATGCATCCCTATATGACGCATGCGGTTCAGGATCGTATTATTGATGCGATTAGCGGTTTTAATGGCTAGACGGGCGGTCTAAGGCTTGGGTCGGTAGCGATCGAGGGTAGGGGAAAACATGGCGCTCTATCCGGTTATTCTTTGCGGTGGTGCG
>CANGEH010000166.1 GCA_947452665.1 Caulobacteraceae bacterium | reverse complement strand
GTGCTGGCGGCCGCCATTCAGCTTGCCCGCTCGATCGATAATGTGCTCGATATGGCCTTAATGGATGCGGGCGAGCTATCGCTGGATCTGGGCGATGTGCGGGTTGATACCCTGCTCGAAGAGACCCGCGAGCGCTGGCGCAGTCAGGCTGAGGGCGAGGGCCTAAAGATTGCGATTGATTGCCCGGGCAATATTGGCCTGATCCGGGCCGATATGACGAGGCTGCAAGAAGTACTCGACCATCTGGTCGAAAATGCCTTGCGCCAAACCCCCGGCGGCGGGGTCATTACCCTGGCCGCCGCAAGGGCCCTGGGCGAGGTGCAGATCCAGGTGGCCGATACGGGCCGCGGCATACCGTTTCAGGTCCAGGCCCATATTTTCGACCGGTTTGTGGGGCGTGATCGCGGCGGGCCGGGCCTCGGCCTTGCCCTGGTCAAGGCCTTGGTCGAACTGCATGGCGGTTGGGTGGCGCTGGAGAGCGAACCGGGCCAAGGCGCGGTCTTTACCTGCCACCTGCCCGAAATTGCAGGATCAGGCACCCGGCAAAAAGAGCTCGGGTTCTAGCGGACATCCTCATAGGGCGCGACGGCCGAGTGGCGGATAATACCGCGGGTGGAATCGGCTATGCCGCCAATGATAAACTGAACCGCCAGCGCACACAGGATCAGGCCCAAAACCCGCACCACAATCGTCATGCCAATCTTGCCCAAGGCCCTCGAAATCAAGGGCGTCAGCCAAAACGCAATCAGGACACAGGCCGAGACCGCCGCAATCACGCCAAGACCGGTCGCAGCCCCCGCCAGGCCATAACGCTTGGCCTCGCTAGCATAGATGACAACGGTCGAGATCGCGCCGGGGCCGATCAGAAGCGGCATGGCAAAGGGCACGATCAGACGCTCAAACCGCTTGCGCGCATAGGCCCCCGTGCTCAAGGCCGCTTCTCCTGGCACTTCGGGCTCGGCAAAAGTCGCGGTAAAATCATCCCGCGCCATTTCAAGACCCAGCAAAAACAGCAAGATCCCGCCCGCAATGCGAAAGGCAGGCAGGGATATACCAAAAAACGCCAAGAGCTTTAGGCCGGTCAAATAGAAGAACATCAAAAAGCCAAAGGCAAATAGCGAAATATACACCGCCACCCGCCGACGCCCTGCCGGGGTTGCGCCGGTCGTTGCCGCCGCAAACAAGGGCACATTGCCGATCGGGTCGATCAGGGCAAACAGGGCAATGAAAAAGTTGACGGACAGTTCGGCCTGGCTCATTCAAGGGCTCGCTTCTTAACGCAACCGCACCGCGTGGGGATTAGGCGAACGGTCTGATCGCCTGTTTAAGGCCGCGCGCGCGCCTTGACCACACCTGACTTGGCCCTGTTGAAAGGACTGCCCCATGACCCGCCTTGCCGATCCGCGCCTGATTGTGGCCCTAGACCTTCCAACGGTGGCGCAGGCCAAGGCCCTGAGCGACCAGATCGGTGACGCGGTCAGCTTTTATAAGATCGGCCTGCAATTGTTTGCCAGCGGCGGCATGGACCTGGCCTCAGAACTCAAGGCCTCGGGCAAACAGGTGTTTTTGGACTGGAAACTGCACGATATTGGCGCAACCGTCGAAAAGGCGGCCTCTGCCCTCGCCGGAGCGGGCGCTGACCTTTTGACCGTGCATGGCGAGCCCCAGGTTATGGCCGCAGCGGTTAAGGGACGCGGCGCCTCAAGCCTCAAAGTCCTCGCCGTCACCGTCATGACCAGCCTGACCGATCAGGATCTAGCCGAGATGGGCTATGGCCTGAGCGCAACCGATCTGGTGCAAAGGCGCATTGGCCAGGCGCTGGACCTCGGCTGTGACGGGGTTGTTGCCAGCGCGCTAGAGGCCAGCATGGCACGCGCCATGGCGATCAAGGCCGGGCGGTTAGACTTTTTGGTAGTGACGCCCGGTATCCGGCCGGCGGATGCAGCGCTCGATGATCAGGCTAGGGTCGCAACCCCAGCCGATGCCCTAAGGTCCGGGGCCAGCCATCTGGTGATTGGCCGGCCAATTAGCGCCGCCAAGGACCCAAGGGCCGCAGCCCAAGCGATTGCTGCCGAAATGGCCGCGATCGCCTAGAAATCCACCGCCACGCCCTTGCGCTCCCAATCGCCAAACCGGGTCGGCTCTGGCCCCTTTGGGCCCTGATGCTCGGGGGCGGTTTCGATCAGTTCTTGCGCGGCGCGGCGCTGGGCCGCTTCTTCCAAGGCCCGCCGGGCCGCAGCGCTAATGGGCTTGTCGGTGGCAGCGCCTAGGGGATCAATCGGGCCTTCAACCTCTGGCAAACCTTGATCGGGGCTCATAATTGTCTCCAAACACCGAGGATCAGGACTTGCGAAAGATCAAGTTCATCGCCACCTCTAGGCTAGTGATCTGGGCCCTGCCAAGCTTCAATTCAAGGATGCCGCGATGAATCCCTTAAAGACCTTCATGCTGCTGGCGGCCATGACCGCCCTGTTCATGGTATTTGGTTTCATGATTGGCGGCCCCGGCGGCGCGATGCTGGCGCTGGTTTTTGCATCCGCCATGAACCTGTTTACCTATTGGAACGCCGACAAGATTGTCCTGCGCACCTATAATGCGCGGCCCGTGACGGTTGAGGATTCCGATCCGGTTATTCGCGCGTATGTTACCGATGTGATTGGTCTGGCAGAGGGCGCAGGCATGCCCCTGCCTGCCATTTGCGTGATCGATAATGACCAGCCCAATGCCTTTGCCACGGGGCGCGATCCAGACCATGCCGCGGTCTGTGCGACCACCGGTCTTTTGGCCCGGCTAAACCGCGATGAGATCCGTGCCGTCATGGCGCACGAACTGGCGCATGTGAAGAACCGCGACACCCTGACCATGACCATTACCGCCACCTTTGCAGGCGCGATCAGTGCCATTGCCAATATTGGCCTGTTTTTTGGCGGCGACCGCGACCGGCCCGGCGGCATTTTTGGCACCATCGCCCTCGCCATTCTCGCCCCCCTCGCGGCCGCCCTGGTCCAGATGGCCATTAGCCGCACACGCGAATATGAGGCCGACCGGGTGGGCGCCGAGATTGCCGGTGATCCGGGAGCCCTTGCTCGGGCCCTGCAAAAGATCGAGACCCTGGCGCGCGGCGGCGAGGTCAATCATGAGGCCGAGCGTCACCCCGCCACCGCCCATATGTTCATCATTAATCCCCTGTCCGGTCAGGGCGCCGATAATCTGTTTTCAACCCATCCGGCCACGGCAAATCGGGTCGAGGCCTTGATGAGCCTTGCCGGTCAGATGGGCCGCAAGAGCCCGGCTAGGGGCTCAGCCGTTCCGGTCACGGGATCAGACTCAGCCGGACCCTGGGGCTAAACACGCCAGATTTTGCGGCCAAACAGACCTGCGTCCTTGCCATGGCCCCTGCAAAGGGGTGAAGAACAGGGCATGACTGAAAAGCCCACCGCAAACACCTCATCGGCCAGCCCCGTCGGCGGCCTGCCCGCCCGCGAGGCCGCCCTCGATATCATTACCGCAGCGCTGGAAAAGCGCTCGGGCCTGGATGAGGCCCTGGCCCGGCCGGGTCTTGGCGCCCTGGCCCCGCGCGACCGCGCCTTTGCTCGCCTTTTGGCCATGACCGTCCTGCGCCAGCTTGGCGCCCTAGACAAGATCCTTGATAGCCGCCTGAGAAAACCGCCGCCCGAAACGGTCAAGACCCTGCTGCGGCTAGGCCTAGCCCAGATCCTGTGGCTGGGCACGCCTGCCTTTGCCGCTGTCTCGACCACACTGGCCCTGGCCGAGACCCGCAAGGATGGCAAGCCGTTCAAGGCCCTGATCAACGGCGTATTGCGCGGCCTATTGCGTGATCCCGCCCCAGAATCCCGGCCCGAAGACCTAGCGCCTGATTGGCTATTGGCGCGTTGGAGCGCGACCTATGGCCGTGGCCCCGCGCTTCAGATCGCGGCCATGATTGCCCAAGAACCGGCCACTGATCTGACCCTGCGCGACCCATCCACAGCGCTCGATCTGATCGCAGCCTTGAGCACCGAGCCGGGCGAGACGCTCGCGATTGAGGCCGAGCCCGATGCGCCTGCACCCGTCCCCTCGACCGCGACCCTATTGGACGGCGGTAGCATCCGCGTGCGGCGGCGCGGCGATGTCGCTGAATGGCCAGGTTTTGCGCAGGGTCAATGGTGGGTTCAGGACGCCGCCGCCGCGATTCCGGCTAGGCTGTTTGATCTTAAGCCCGGCGATATGGTGCTGGACCTGTGCGCTGCGCCCGGCGGCAAGACCCTGCAATTAGCGACGACAGGCGCCAAGGTCACGGCGCTGGACCGGTCCGAGGCCCGCCTGAAACGCCTTGATGCCAATCTGGCCCGCACGGGCCTGAGCGCCGAAGTCGTCACAGCCGAGGCCGTGGCCTGGGGCGATGAGCGGCCGTTTGACGCCATATTGATCGATGCGCCCTGTTCGGCGACCGGCACCTTTCGCCGCCAGCCCGATGTGCTCTGGGCCGCCCGCCCCGCCGATATTGCGACCCTCGCCGCGCTTCAGTCCAAGCTGCTCGATGCCGCCGCCCGCCGCCTAAAGCCTGGCGGCACCTTGATCTATTGTGTCTGTTCGCTGGAACACGAAGAGGGCGAGGCCCAGGCCAGAGCCTTTCTACGTCGCCGCCCCGACTTTGCCACCGTCCCGATCAAGCCCGGCGAAGGCGGTGCCCCCGCCGCCAGCGTCATAGACCGCGGCTGGCTGCGCATCCTGCCGCACCATATCGAGGGCGGCCTGGACGGATTCTTTATCGCGCGGTTTAGGCGGGCGGATTAGGGGCGAGGCTGCATAGGCCAGGGCGAGCCAAAACAGGGTCCGCACTATGCGGGAAAGGCCGTCGCTGATCCTTTCGCCGAGCGGGCATTTAGGGTCTGGGCTCGTGTGTGACACTTTGTGTCGCCCGCCTAGTTAATGAGAAATCACGGCTTCGCACTTACCCCAACCTGCACAGGTGCCACCGAATGCGGCGCGGGATCGCACAAATCGCCCATGGACTCTGCAAAGCGCTGCTTTTTCCAGTTTGGATCGGGAATCACCGAACACACACGGTCAACGAGGATCCCGGCACCGAAAAACATACCGTAGTAGCCGCTGCAAGAATGCGTTCCGTTGGACAGTCCGGTTTGCTCTAAGATTCGGTTGAATTCTTGTGACCGAGTCTCCACTGGCTCCGCCTCAAGGCTTGGCCAGATATAGCCCTTGTCATCAAACGTCGTGACCCATATCGCATTGTCGTTGTAACATATCTCGTCAACTGCACGGATAACCGGGCGAAACCCATTGGGCCTGAAAAGGTCCGTTCGAACTTCATAAGTCAGGTCAGGCCTGTAGGCCAAAATTGAACCATTGGGCATTTCTATCGACCGGGTATAGCGGGACAGCACAACTGAGGCCGTATAGGCGAGCCCCAACCAGAACAGGACCCGCACGAGGCGAGACAGACCGTCACTGATTCGTTGGCCGAGCGGGCG
>CANGEH010000165.1 GCA_947452665.1 Caulobacteraceae bacterium | reverse complement strand
GGCTTATGCGGGGCAAGCTCAACCGTCTTGAGTTCGTCCTCATCGACCAGTTCGCCGCCAGCGACCATTTCGGCCAGCACCATGGCGATGATCTGAAGATCCTCGACTTCCTCGTCGCTATAGACCCGCTCGGTGCGGTTTTGCACGACAAGCACCCCGATCGTGCGACCACCGCGCAGCAGGGGCACGCCCAAAAAGGCATGGAAGGGATCTTCGCCCGTCTCGGGTCGATAGGAAAAGTGCGGATTGTTCGGCGCGTCGGACAGGTTTAGCGGACGGCCCAGCCGCATAATCTCGCCGACCAGGCCTTCGCCGGGCTTGAGGGTTGTGGAGTGCACGGCCTGGGGGTTCAGGCCCTCGGTCGCGAAAAGTTCCAGATCATTGGTCGCTCGGCGCAGATAGATGGAGCACACTTCGGCAACCATGGACCCGGCAATAATCCGCACAACCATGTTCAGGCGCGCCTGGGCCGGACCGCCACTGGCCATAGCTTCGCGGATCTGGCGCAATAGACTGCGCGGACCCCTTATGGCTAGACCCGGTGTTGGCATGCTGTGCAATGTCCCCTACTCAAGGGCCTCTTATCAGAGTTTGCCAAATAAATCGTGTTCAAGCTCAGTGTGGTTCCGCCAAGGCCCTTAGACCCATAGTATCGAACAAGGCCCCGACCCGATTGCACAAAATTAGGTCATTCTGCTCGCCTGACGGGTATCGGGTAGGCGGCTAGCTTTTGTGCGTTCAGAGTTGATCTAGGCCATAGGCCGCATGCAGGGCGCGCACGGCCAGTTCGGTATAGGCGGCATCAATTAGGACGCTAATCTTGATTTCTGAGGTCGAGATCACCTGAATATTGACGCCTTTTTCGGCCAGGGCACTGAACATGGTCTTGGCCACACCAGCATGACTACGCATACCCACCCCGATCACCGAGACCTTGGCCACGTCTTCATTCAGAGTGACATCTTCAAAGCCAATATCGGCTTGAACCGTGCGCATGATTTCGATGGTGCGGGCCGCATCGCGCTTGCCGACCGTGAATTCCATATTGGCGGCGTCTGTGGTCCTGGCCCTGGACTGAACGATCATATCGACATTCACATTGGCATCGGCCAGACGTGAGAAAATCTTTGACGACACGCCCGGATGGTCCGGCAGGCCAAACAGGGTGATCTTGGCTTCGTCGCGGCTATAGGCGACCCCGCTGACGATACGTTTTTCCACGATCTCCTCCTCGTCGCACACAATGGTGCCCTGGCCGGGGGCTTGGCCCGGCTCAACAAAACTCGACAACACCCTTAAGGGCACATTCTTGGCCATGGCCAGTTCAACAGAGCGGGTCTGCAAGACCTTTGCGCCCAACGAGGCCATTTCCAGCATTTCTTCATAGCTGATCTTGGCCAGCCTGCGCGCCTTGCTCTCAATGCGCGGATCGGTCGTATAGACCCCGTCAACATCGGTATAGATATCGCAGGCCCCGCCAATGGCGGCGGCAATGGCAACCGCGCTGGTATCGGAGCCGCCGCGGCCAAGCGTGGCAATGCGCCCGTCGCGGGTTACGCCCTGAAAACCGGCAATCACCGCCACCTCACCGGCAGCGAAGGCGGCCTCGAGATTGGCAGGCGGAATTTCATCAATCCTGGCGCGCCCATGGGCGTCATCGGTCAATAAGGGCACCTGCCAGCCCAAAAAGGACCTAGCCTTGATACCCATATGGCGCAGGGTCATGGACAAGAGTCCTGCCGTGACCTGTTCGCCGGAGGCGACCACAACGTCATAATCATCGTCTGAGGGCGCAAGCCCTTCAGCCGCATTACCGGCCCCATCGGTCCAGGCGACCAGTTGATTGGTCTGGCCCGCCATGGCCGAGACGACCACAGCCACCTGATGGCCTGCTGCGACCTCAGCGGCCACAAGACGGCCAACGCGCGCGATCCTTTCCAGGTCCGCAACCGAGGTTCCACCGAATTTCATCACCAGACGCGACACGCTTGGCCAGCCTTTCCTTAATCCTTGGTCTTGCCAGAACGGCTTTAGCCCGCCATTTCCCACAAGAAGGGTCGCTTTCTAGCGGCGACGCGCCCGCACGGCAATCCAAGACGGTGTAAACCATGCAAGATAACCTAACCGATCAGGCCGCTGGCTGGAGTGTTGACCCCCAAGAGGTGGAGCGTTTTTCGCGGATTGCTGCCGAATGGTGGGATCCCAAGGGCAAGTTTGCGCCTTTGCACAGATTTAATCCGGTACGGCTTGAATTCATCCGCGATCATGTCGCCGCCCGCCTTGGCCGCGATGCGCGGGCGCGTCGGCCGTTTGCGGGTCTAAAGCTTTTGGACATTGGCTGCGGCGGCGGGCTCTTGTCCGAGCCCATGTGCCGCCTTGGCTTTGAGGTCACGGCGGTTGATGCCTCAGAGCGCAATATCAAGACCGCCGCCACCCATGCCTCGGAACAGGGCTTGAGCATCAATTTCCGCTGTTCAACGGCCGAGACCTTGCTGGCCGAGGGGGCCGGCCCGTTCGATGTGATCTTGAACATGGAGGTGATCGAGCATGTGGCCGATCCAGGTGAGTATCTGCGCACCTGTGCCCGGCTTTTGGCCCCCGGCGGCCTGATGATCGTGGCGACGCTTAATCGCACATTCAAGGCCTTGGCCCTGGCCAAGATCGGCGCGGAATATGTCCTGCGCTGGCTACCTGCCGGGACGCATGACTGGAATAAGTTTCTCAAGCCAGAGGAATTGCTCGCCTTTTTGGCCGGGGAACCGGTCCAGACCGATGGCCCATTTGGCGTCAGCTTCAACCCCCTGACCGGCCGCTGGAGCCAATCAGGGGATATTGATATCAATTATATGATTACGGTGGTCCGGTCGGCCTAGACCTTCTGGTCAAGCACGAGGGATGGGGTCGTGGCCGTCTTGGCGGGCGCGCCATAGCCGGCGCTTGACCCATTGGGATCTTGCAGGTTTTTCAAAAAGGCGGCGAGGGCGTCCGACACAGACCTGCTGATCATATTGGCGGCCGGATTGGACTGGGCTGAGACATCCTTGTCGCCTGCACCCTCGGCCCTGCCATCCTTGTCACCGTCCTTGTCGGCGGCCTTGTCAGCGCCCTTGTCTTTGGGCGGGCGAGGGCCATTTGGACCCTCGGTGCCACGCGGTCCCTGTGTCGCCAGACTTTCGAAAAAGCCTTTCAAACTATCGGCTTGATCCTGGGACAGATTGCCCGCCTGAACCTGGCTCGACAGCAGAGATTCCATCTTTTCCTTGCCGCCGAGCCCTCTTGGCGGCGGTGGCGGCTCGACTTGGGTGTCCTGAACCGGCGCCTTGCCGCCAGACATCTGGAGAAGGGCTGGAATCGATGACGTTGAGGATGACAAGGCGCTTATGGACAAGGCGATCTCCTAATTTGACTGGGCCCCAAGGCCCAAACCCCCAATCGCCATCCTGCCACCCTAGGAGTTAACCAATTGCTCTATTGGGAAGAATTTTTTGTTTAGCAGCCTTAGGTCGCGCCTCGCCGCCAAGCTCTAGTTCAGCTTTTCCTTATCGATCGGTTTGGGCGGCATGGGCAGGACCGGAACGCCATCTGCGATCAGGTCTTTTACGTCTTCGCGCGAGGCCTGGCCAAATATACCGCGTTCCTCGGATCGGCCCTCATGAATGGCCCGGGCTTCTGAGGCAAAGGCGTCGCCGACATCATCAAAACTTGTCTCGACATGCTCACGCACCGCCTCAAGCGCTTGACGGATCTCGGCCTGCGCGTCGCTGGAGGCGGACATCGGCTCGCGACCGCCCACCACAGCCGGGGCCATAATCGCCTTGCGCACATCTACAGAGCCGCAGGCCGGACAGGCAATCAGGCCGCGCATTGCCTGATCGTCAAAATCCGCCGAAGCCCCGAACCAGCCTTCAAACCCGTGGTCATGCTCGCAAACAAGCGCATAACGGATCATGCAAGCGGTCCGGAAAAGGCACGGTCATGGACCAGGGCCGGTATGGCGGATCTTGCCTTGGTGATTTCATCCAGATCGAGCACGGCGCTCAAGACTCCGGGCTCGTCATGATCAAGCTGGCCCACAATCTCGCCCCAGGGACCGACGATCATCGAATGCCCCCAGGTGGCTCGGCCATCCTCGTGGGTGCCGCCCTGGGCAGGGGCCAGGACAAAGCTGCCGGTTTCAATCGCCCGGGCCCGCAATAGCACCTCCCAATGCGCCGCGCCGGTTGGCCGGGTAAAGGCCGCGGGCACACTGATCAGTCCCGCACCCGCCTGGGCTAGGGCGCGATAGAGATAGGAAAACCGCATATCATAACAAATGCTCAGGCCAAGCTTGTGCCAGGGCAGGTCGGTCACCACGGCCGCTTCGCCGGGGGTATAGGCGCTCGATTCGCGGTGGCGCTCACCGGTCGGTAGATCGACATCGAACATGTGGATCTTGTCATAGGCCGCGACAATCTGGCCCAGCGGCGAGATCAGCAGGCTGCGATTAGCCGCCTGACCATCGGGACGCAAAACCAGGGCTGATCCGATCAATAGCCAGATTTTCAGTTCGCTGGCCAAGGCCACCATGCCCTGCACACAGGCATCGTCTTCGGTCAGGCAAAGGGCCTCAAACATGGCGGCCCGGTTCTTTTGCAAAAGGTTGGTGCCCTCTGGGGTCATGACCAGTTGCGCACCGCTGGCCGCCGCTTGGCGGATCAGGGGCTCAGCGTGAGCAAGGGCCGCGACCTGGCGCGTCGGCGTGCGCAGCTGGATCAGGGCAATAGAGACAGGCGTCATGCGCTTAGAAGCTTATCCAGCTCGCCCTTGCTTTCCAGCGCCATCAGATCGTCACAGCCGCCGACATGCTTGTCGCCGATAAAGATTTGCGGATAGGTCGAACGGCCAGATTTTTGCATCATTTCCTGGCGCAGGGCCGGGTCCATGCCCGCTTCAATCTCGTTGAAATGGACACCCTTCCTGGTCAAGAGGCCCAGTGCGCGCGTGCAGTAGGGGCAAAATGGCTTGGTATAGATGGTCACGGTGCTCATGATGGACCTCGTAAGGGGATGTGTCTTTGGGGCTTATATAGGTTGATTTTGCGTTTCGCGCACCCGGGCAATCACGGCTAAATCGACTCCCCTTGCCCCGGCTTGTAGCAAGGCCTTGGCACAGGCCTCGGCCGTGGCCCCGGTGGTCAAGACATCATCGATCAAAAGCACCTGCCTGCCCTTGATATTGGCCCGCTTGGCGTCAGGCACCCAAAACGCGCCGGCGACATTGCGCCTTCGCCCTGATCCAGAGCGCCCGCCCTGACTGGCCGTATCGCGCCGTCTTTGCAAGCTGTCAGCCAGATAGGCCAGGCCTGCGCGCCGCGCCAAGGGGCGGGCAATCTCGGCGGCCTGGTTATAGCGCCGGTGCAGCAGCCGAAATGGGTGTAGCGGCACGGGCACAATTGCATCGGCCTGATCGACCAGGGGGCTGGCGGCTCGGCTGATCCATAGGCTGAATAGGCCCGCCAGGTCTGGCCGGTCAGCATGTTTGAACTTCAAGAT
>CANGEH010000164.1 GCA_947452665.1 Caulobacteraceae bacterium | reverse complement strand
GGGCGCGGCCCTGACAACCTATTTGTCCTTGGCCGGTCGCTATGGCGTCCTGATGCCCAATACGGCCCGCGGCGGCGGCATTAGCCGCAAGATCACCACCGTCACCGACCGCAAGCGTCTGAAATCCGTAGTCCAGAGCCTGGATGTGCCGCAAGGCATGGGCCTGATTGTCCGCACGGCAGGTGCCAAGCGCACCAAGGCCGAGATTAAGCGCGACTATGAATATCTTCTGCGTCTTTGGGAAAACATCCGCGACGTCACCCTGCACTCCATTGCTCCCGCCTTGATCTATGAGGAAGAGGACCTGGTAAAGCGGGCTATCCGCGACATGTATGACAAGGAATTGGAAGGCATCTGGGTCGAGGGCGAGGACGGCTATCGCGAGGCCAAGGAATTCATGCGGATGCTGATGCCTTCGCAAGCCAAAAAGATACAAGCCTATCGCGAACCTACGCCCTTGTTCGTCAAGCACAGGGTCGAGGACCAGTTGGCCCAGATCTATACGCCGGTCGTGCCCCTGCGTTCGGGCGGCTATCTGGTGATCAACCAGACCGAGGCCTTGGTTGCCGTCGATGTCAATTCCGGCAAGGCGACGCGCGAGCGTAATATTGAGGCCACGGCGCTTAAGACCAATCTGGAAGCGGCCGAAGAGGCGGCGCGGCAACTGCGTCTGCGCGATCTGGCTGGCCTGGTGGTGATCGACTTCATCGATATGGAGGAGTCGAAAAATAATCGGGCGGTCGAAAAGGTCTTGAAGGACTGTCTGAAAGACGACCGCGCCCGCATCCAGATGGGCAAGATCTCGTCCTTTGGCCTGATGGAAATCTCGCGCCAGCGCCGCCGCTCCGGCGTGCTGGAAGGCACGACCCATATTTGTGAGCACTGCGCAGGCGTTGGCCGGGTCTTGTCGGTGGAATCCAGCGCCTTGTCCGCCCTGCGCGGCATAGAGATGGAGGCCGTCAGCGGCGGGGCCGGGACCATTGTCCTGCGCGTTCCCCAGGCGGTGTGCCTCTATATCCTCAATGAAAAGCGCCCCTATCTGGAGCGCGTGCGCCTGACCAAGGGGCTGGTGGTTACGATCCAGATCGACACCAGCCTAGCCCATGCCGAACATGCAATTGACCGGATCGAGTCCCGCGAGTTTGAACCTTCGCCGGAAGTTCTGGCCGCTGTGGCCCGCATCCCGTTTGATGACAGCCAAGATGACCTGGTCATGGACGATGAGGATGTCGAGGACGAGGATGACGAGCTGATCGCCGAGGGCGATGACGAAGAAGATGGCGAGCCCGCTAAGGCGCGTCCGGCTCAGGCTCGCACTGGCGCGCCCCGCACCGAGGAGGCTGCGGATGATAGTGAGGCCGGCCGTCGGCGTAAGCGTCGCCGCCGCCGTGGTCGCCGGGGTGATGAACCCAGCGATCGTTCGGCCAGCACGGACTCCGATGACGAGGCCGATCAGGACGATGAGGCAGAATCGCGTGAAGTCAATGAAGGCGGCGAAGGCGGTGATCTGACCGAGGCCCAACGCCGCCGCCGCCGCCGTGGTCGCAGGGGTGGCCGCCGGATGCGTGAAGACGTGCGCTCCGACGAGCCCTATGGCTGGACCCGCCCCCGGGCTCCCGATGGCGACCCCTATATCTGGTTTGACCCACTTCAGCCCCGCCCCCGGCCGGTCGAGGCCGCAGCAATCATCGAAGCCCCTGTGGCCGCGATTGCGGCTGCACCAGCGATCATGGCCTCGATTGGGACCACTGAAGCGGTGCTGGCGGAACTCGATGCGCCCGCCGCGAAGCCGGGGCGCAAGCGTCGGCCAACCAAGGCCAGCGCTGCAGCCGCAGCCGCAGCCGTCCCTGAAGTGACTGCAGAGCGCGCAATAGAGGCGAGCGCGTCAGAGCCGACCCAAGAGGCAGCCCTAGATATCTGGGTTGAGCTTCCGTCGGCCGATGAGCCAAAGGCCAAACCTGCCAAGGCCCGTCGTAGCCGCGCCAAGGCCAAACCAGAGGCCGAATCCGTGGTCGAAGGCGTTATTGAAGCCCCAACCATAGGAGCGGTGGCCGAACCGGTCCAGGCCGCGCCTGTGCCAGAGCCTGCGCTCGCGCCAGAGCCCATGCCTGTCCCTGAACCCGCTCCCGCGCCTGCGATCGAAGCGAGCCTTGTTGAAACGCCCGCGGCCAAGCCCAAGAAGGGCTGGTGGCGGCGCGGCTAAACCCCTATCCTGTCCCCAAGGGGTATTATCCCCCGCGCCTTAAACCGCGCGGGGGCCTGTTCGGAGTGATCGTTTGGCCCCTCTCGCGCGTGTTCAATCTGACCTCGGCCAAGGCGGTAAAAACCGTATGCGCCGAGGCATGGCCGCCCTGGCCGCAATCGGTCTGATTTTTGGTCACACGACCGCCCAGGCCCAGTCCCTAGCCTTGATCCGTGACACCGAGATCGAGGAGACCTTGCGGACCTATTCCGACCCCGTTTTTACCGCCGCCGGACTGACGCCCAAGAATGTGACCATTCACCTGATCGGTGACAAGGAGATCAATGCCTTTGTCGCCGGCGGCCAGAACCTGTTTCTCAATACGGGCCTAATCACAGAGACCAAGACACCCAATGAGCTGATCGGGGTGATTGCGCACGAGACGGGCCACATTGCGGGCGGGCACCTGGCGCGTTCAGGCGATGCCAGCCGGGCTGCGACGGGCACCTTTATCCTGACCATGGGCCTTGGTGTCTTGGCAGCCATTGCCGGGGCTCCGGACGCAGCGGCCGTTTTGGTTGGCAATTCCGGCTATTTCGCGACCCTGTCAGTGCTCGGTTATAGCCGGGTGCAGGAATCTGCCGCCGATCAGGCTGCCGCCACCTATCTGGATCACAGCGACCAGTCCGGCCGGGGCCTGGTGCGATTTTTCGACAATTTCCGGTACCAGGAAGTGTTTTCCGACGCCAAACGCTATCCGTTTTTCCGCAGCCACCCCCTGTCTTCAGACCGGATTGATGCCCTGCGCGTGCGGGTCGAGGCCCTGCCCAATTACGACAAGACCGATAGTGCCGCGCTTCAGGATCGGCACATGATCATGATTGCCAAGCTCAAGGCCTTTATGAACCCGCCGCAACAGACCTTTATCGAATTCAAGGAAACCGATACCAGCTATCCAGCACGCTATGCCCGCGCCATTGCCTATTACCGGTCACTGGAAACCGAAAAGGCACTCAAGGCCATTGATGCCTTGCTGAAGGACCAACCCGACAATCCGTATTTATGGGAACTGCGTGGCCAGACCCTGTTTGAATCGGCTCGGGCCAAGGAGGCTGAACCCGCCTATCGGCGCTGTATTGAACTGATGCCCCAGGCTGCCCTGTTCCATCTGGCGCTCGGGCAAACCCTATTGGCCCAAGACGATGCCAAGCGCACGGATGAAGCCATTGACCAGATCAACCGGGCCATGGCGATCGAGGATGATAATCCGTTCGGCTGGCGCATGCTGTCTGAGGCCTATGACCGTAAGGGCCAGCCGGGCATGGCGCGCCTTGCCGCAGCAGAACAGTTTTTCTCCGTAGGCTCACCGATCGAGGCGCGGGTCTTTGCGATGCGTGCGCGTGAGGCTCTAACCAAGGGCAGCCCCGAATGGCGCCGCGCCACCGACATTGTCCTGACCTCAGAGCCAACCGATCAAGACCTAAAGGATCTGGCCAAGGAAGGCAGTACAGCGCCGCGCCACAAGCGACCAAACGCGCACCAGGATCCAACCGAAACCCAGGCCCCAGCGCCTGAGCCAAGCCCGGCCCCCGCCGCCACGGCCCCGCAAACCCCGCCGATAGCCAACGCCCCTATTCTTCTCCCGATCCAAGGAAAGTCCTGATCCATGCGCCTGTTAAAGACCCTAGCCGTTCTTGCGGCTGCCCTATGCCTTTCCGGCTGTAATCTGGTGCAGAATGACAAGGCGTTTGGCGAACGGGTGCGGGTCTATCTGATCAATCATCCCGAAGTGATCGAAGAGGCCCTCACCCATCTGCAACAAAAACAGGTGGCCGAAGCAGCCAGCCTAACCCGCAGCAAGATTGGCGAAAACCGCGCCGCCCTGATCGCCGATCCACGCGATTTCGTGGCTGGAAACCCCAAAGGCGCGATCACCGTGGTCGAGTTTTTTGATTATCGCTGCGGCTATTGCAAGGCGGCCCAGCCCGAGATCGAGCAATTGCTGGCGCAAAACCGCGATGTGCGTCTGGTTCTTAAAGAATTCCCGATCCTGCCCGACCGTGATGGCCGCCTTGGCGTGTCCTTGCGCGCCGCCCGCGCCGCCTTGGCCGCCGGTGCGCAAGGCAAGTATGTCGCTGTGCACACAGCCTTAATGGCGCAAAAGACCCTGGATGATGACGCGATTAATGCGGTCTTGGCCGCCAATGGCCTAAACCCCGGCGCCATCAAGGCCAGCGGCGAGGCCGATGCCGTCACCGACCACCTCACCGCCACCCACACCCTTGGCAATGCCATAGGCGTCCAGGGCACGCCCGCCTTCATTATCGGCGAAACCATGATAGCCGGCGCCGATATCGAGGCCCTTAAAGCCGCCATCGAAGACGCCCGGCGTAATGCCAACAAGGGCGGGCCTAAGGCGGGTTAGGCTGAACGGCATTTAGCCTGGCAAGTCCCCTCCACCGCTTCGCGGTTCCCCTCCCCCAAGCGGGGAGGATTTAGAACAGCGTCAATCTTCCCCCCTTGGGGGAAGTACCGGCGATAGCTAAGGGAAGGGAGCTAACCTACCCCCTAAATCAACCCCGCCAAGGGCGAGGACGGGTCCGCATACATGCGTTTGGGCATGCGGCCGGCCAGATAGGCTTCGCGGCCCGCAATCACGGCGTGTTTCATGGCGCTGGCCATTAGGATGGGGTCGCGGGCCTCGGCAATGGCGGTGTTCATCAAGACGCCGTCGCAGCCGAGCTCCATGGCAATCGCCGCATCAGACGCCGTGCCAACGCCCGCATCGACCAGAACCGGCACCTTGGCCTGTTCGACGATCAGGCGAATATTGACGCGGTTCTGAATCCCGAGACCTGAGCCTATTGGCGCACCCAGCGGCATGATGGCCGCCGCGCCCGCCGCTTCCAGCTTGCGGGCATAGACCGGGTCATCGCTGCAATAGACCATGACATCAAAGCCCTCTGCCACCAGCAGTTTGAGCGCGCGCAGGGTCTCTTCCATATCGGGATAAAGCGTCTTGGGATCGCTCAAGACCTCAAGCTTGACCAGGCTCCAGCCGCCTGCCTCACGCGCCAGACGCAATGTGCGCACGGCGTCCTCGCCGGTAAAGCAGCCGGCCGTATTGGGCAGATAGGTAAATCGGTCAGGTTTGACATAATCCACCAGCATGGGCTGGCTGGGGTCGGACAGGTTTACCCGGCGCACCGCGACCGTGACAATCTCAGCGCCAGCCGCCTCGGCCGCAGCCGCATTGACCGCATAATCCTTATATTTGCCGGTGCCGACAATCAGGCGCGAGTGAAAGGTCTTGCCCGCTACAGTCCAAGTGTCCGCGCCGCTCATCTCAGCCGCCTCCAATAAAATGTACGATCTCGATTCGGTCCCCGTCACTCAGGGGTGTCCGGTCATAAGCT
>CANGEH010000163.1 GCA_947452665.1 Caulobacteraceae bacterium | reverse complement strand
TTTGGTGTCATCAAAGGCGGGTCTTTGCAGTTCTTCCTTGATCGCCCGATCAAGGTTTTCGTGCCGCGAACCAAGTTCGCGAATCCTAGCTTCAATGGCCATGGGTTGCGTCTCCTTGCTGTTGACGCTTGAAGTAAATCACCAAGGGCCTAGATCGTCTGTTCACATTTGGGTGCGCAGCCCAGTCCTATTGGTCGGCCAACCGGAGGCGTCATGACCCCCACGCAAAAACCCCGCCTGATTGTCGGCATATCCGGGGCCTCGGGCGCGGCCTATGGGGTGCGGCTGCTCGAGGCGTGCCAAACCCTTGGCGTTGAAACCCATCTGATCATGTCGCGCTCAGCGGTCCTGACCCTGACCCAAGAAACCGATTTCAGCATTGCCGATGTCAATGCCAAGGCCAGCCAGGTGCATAAGATCGGCGATGTCGGGGCCTCGATTGCGTCGGGCTCTTTTCAGACCCTTGGCATGGTGGTCGCGCCCTGTTCGGTGCGCACCATGTCCGAGATTGCGAGCGGCGTGACCTCGACCCTTTTGACCCGGGCTGCTGATGTGGTTCTGAAAGAACGGCGCCGTCTGGTCCTAATGGTGCGCGAAACCCCGTTCCATCTGGGCCATTTACGCACCATGACCAACCTGACCGAGATGGGCGCAATCATTGCCCCGCCTCTACCGGCCTTTTATACCCGCCCCAAAACGCTCGAAGATCTGATTGACCAGTCGGTAGGCCGGACCCTGGACCTGTTTGGCCTGTCCTGGGCAGGGGTCAAGCGGTGGGGCGAGGATATAGCCCCGATAACCGGCCCTGGATCTGGGCACGGCGAATGACGCTGTTTTGGGACTGGGCCTTGGGCATCTATGCCAAGCCCGGCGTCGCCGAGGCCTGTCTTGATCTGCAAGACAAGGATCAGCAATGCACGGTCTATCTGTTATGGGCCGCCTGGGCATCCGATCAGGGCCTTGTGCTTTCGCAAGATGGCCTCGTCACAGGCCAGGCCTTGGCCAGCCAATGGGAGCGCGAGGTCCTGCAGCCCCTGCGTCATGCGCGCCGCCATCTTAAGTCGGCCATTGAGGCCATGCCAGACCCTGCCCGTGAGGCCTTGCGCGAGCAGGTTAAGGCGGCGGAGCTTTTGGCCGAAAAGACCCTGATCGAGGCCCTGGCCAGGCTTGCGGGCAATGCGCCGAGCGCGGCTGCCGAAACCAGGTTCCAAGCCCTGGTCAGGGCCGGGGCGCTTTGGTCACCCCCGCCGACGAAAGACGCCCTGAGCGTCCTGTCGCAGCGGCTTTAATCAAGTCCTGATCTGGGCTATAAACCGCTCGACCCAGAGGCGTATAGGGCAGGTGCGGCATGAATGATGATGAACCCAGTGCCAATTCCGATCAGGCGATCAAGGTCCAGATTCAGCATTTGCGCCAAGACCACCAAGACCTCGACGCCGCCATCCAGGCGCTCGCGGGCACGCCCCTGCCCGATATGCTGCTCATTGCGCGGCTGAAACGCAAAAAATTGCAAATGCGCGACCAGATTGCCCAGCTGGAAGACCGTTTGACCCCCGATATCATCGCCTGACGGGATAGGACTAGGTGGCTTGGCCGATCTGGGCCTAAGCTGGGATTAAGTTTGAGAGGACTTTACGCATGACCGATTTAAGCTTGGCCGTGGCCGAGCTGGCCGATAAGAGCCTGCTGGTTCTCGATGATGACGCCCCCTTGCGCACCCGCCTTGGCCGGGCCCTGGAACAGCGCGGCTTTGAGCCCATTTTGGTCGCAACCGTGGCCGAGGCTGTGGCCGCCGTTCGCGTCAAGGCCCCGGCCTTTGCTGTGCTTGACCTTAGACTTGAAGACGGCAGCGGGCTGAGCGTGGTCGAGGCCATTCACGCCGCCCGGCCAGAGGCCCGGGTGGTCATGCTGACCGGTTATGGCAATATTGCCACGGCGGTGGCGGCGGTAAAGGCCGGGGCGCTGGACTATTTGCCAAAGCCTGCCGATGCCGATGATGTCGCTAAGGCCTTGTTGGCGCATAAGGACATGGCCCCCGCGCCGCCAGAAAACCCCATGTCCGCCGACCGGGTGCGCTGGGAGCATATTCAAAGGGTCTATGAGCTTTGCGGCCACAATGTTTCCGAAACCGCCCGGCGGCTGGCCATGCATAGGCGCACCTTGCAGCGGATCTTGGCCAAGCGCGCGCCGAAATAGGCCCTACAGGAAACTGTAAGGATCGATGTCAAACACAACCCGGACCGAATTGGGCACCTTGGCCCGCGCCCGCCAGGCCGACAAAAAGCCTTGCAAATCGACACTGCGATCGGCCCGAACCAAGAACCGCTTGCGCCTGCGCCCCCGGATCAGGGCCTGGGGCGCGTCGGCGGGGCCAAATACCTCAACGCCGGGCGCATTGGGCACAGCCGCCGCGAGGGCCTGAACATAGGTCTCTAGAGCTTCTGCATCGGGCCCGGAGGCTATCACTGCTGCAAGCCTGCCAAAGGGCGGCAGCTTGGCCAGTTCGCGCTCAACCATCTCAGCCGCGACAAACCCGTCGCGATCCTGGGCCTTGAGCGCCTGCATGACGCCGTGCTCAGGCAAATAGGTCTGGAGCAGGGCGCGGCCCGGCCGATCATGCCGCCCGGCTCGGCCACTGGCCTGGACCAGGAGCTGAAAGGTTCGCTCGGCCGCACGAAGATCGCCGCCCCGAAGGCCTAGATCCGCATCGACCACACCCACCAGGGTCAGGTTTGGAAAATTGTGACCCTTTGCGGCAGCCTGGGTCGCGACCAGAATATCAATCTCGCCCTCGGTCATGCGCTGGACCAGGGCGCGGGCACTGGCGGCGTCACGCACCGTATCTGATGAAAAGACTTCAATCCGCGCCTCTGGAAAGCGCTCGCGCACCTCTTCTTCGACCCGCTCAACGCCAGGGCCAATCGAGACCAGGCTGTCTATGGCAAAGCAATGCGGACAGGCCTTGGGCTTGGGCATGGAAAAGCCGGTCAGGTGGCAGACCAGACGGCCGGTATAGCGATGCTCAACCAGCCAAGATTCGGTATCGGGCGCACACATGCGCTCGCCGCACGCCTTGCACAGGACCAGCGGCGCATAGCCGCGGCGGTTAAGAAATAGCAGGCTCTGCTCGCCGCGCGCATAGGTCTGGGCCATGGCCTGAACGAGCGGCGGCGACAGCCAGCGACCCGATTCCAAAGGCGTTGCGCGTAAATCAATCAGATCAATATCGGGCAGGACCGCAGCCCCATGCCGGGCCGATAGCTTAAGCCAGCCATAGCGCCCGGTCTCGGCATTCCAGACCGTCTCCAAGGAGGGCGTGGCCGAGGCCAGTACCACAAGCGCCTTTTCCATCTTGGCCCGCACCACGGCCAGGTCCCGCGCCTGATAAATAAAGCCCTCATCCTGCTTATAGGAGCCGTCATGCTCCTCATCGACCACGATCAGTTTTAGGTCGCTAAAGGGCAGGAACAGGGCTGATCTTGCCCCAACCACTATGCGGCAATGGCCGCTGACCACGGCTTCCCAGATCTGGCGGCGACGCGGCGGGGCAATCCCGGAATGCCATTCGGCGGGACGCGCGCCAAAGCGCTGTTCAAACCTGGCCAGCACTGCCTGGGTCAGGGCAATTTCCGGCAAGAGCACCAGAACCTGAGCATCGGGATCCTTGGCTAGGGCGGCCGCCGCCGCCTCCAGATAGACCTCGGTCTTGCCAGAGCCTGTGACCCCATCGAGCAAGACCGCGCCAAAGCCGCCGGTCTGGACAAGATCGATCAAGGCCTTGGCGGCCGCCGCCTGGCTAGGATTAAGCGCGGCTCCTGTCAGATCAAGGTCTGGGGCGCCAAAGCCAGGATCCGGCTCGGTGAGGATTTGGCGCAAAACCCCCTCATCGACCAGGGCCTTGATCACACCGCTGGATACACCCGCTTTTCGCGCAAGGTCCGGGCCTGAAATGGGGTCAGTTGCGGCATCCATGACGCTTTGCCGCGTTGCGGTTAGCCTTGCGGGCAACTGACCTGTGAACACCAGCCGCCGCTCAGGCCTGGGCCTTGGCGCGCGCAGGCCCCTTAAGGTCATGGCCAGGGCCGCGCCCGGCACATCAATACTGTAGCGCGCGGCCCATTGCACAAAGGCCAAGGTGGCTGGCGGCAGGGGCGGCTCGGCCAAGCCCTCAAGCACGGGCTTGAGCGGCCGATTGCCACCGCCGCCATCGCGCAGGCTGGCGACAACCCCCAGCACAGTGCGCGGCCCCAAGGGCACATGCACCAGGGATCCGGGGACAAGGTCCATGCCTTCTGGCTCGGCATAGTCAAACGCCTCGGGCACGGCGATTGGCAGCAAGACCTCGGCAATCCGGCTCATGCGTAATCTGGCCTTACCCAGCGGCCATGGCCCCGCGCCGCAAAGCAGGTTAGAAAGACGGCTCGCGCGCTAAGGGACCTGAAAACCATGCAACTCTTTCTCGACACTACCGACACCGCCGTATTGAAGGATCTGGCCCAGACCGGTCTGGTGGATGGGGTTACCACCAATCCCACCCTGATCGCCAAGTCTGGCCGTCCCATGTTAGAGGTCATTGCTGAGATTTGCGCCCTCGTCGAGGGGCCCGTGAGTGCCGAAGTGGTTGCGCCAGACCTCGAGGCCATGATTGCCGAGGCGCGCAAGCTGGCCGCGATTGCCGAAAACGTCGTGATCAAGGCCCCCCTGACCCGCGAGGGCCTGATGCTGACCAGGACCTTGGCCAGTGACGGCATCATGGTCAATGTCACGCTGTGCTTTTCCGCTGCTCAAGCCCTGATGGCCGCCAAGGCCGGTGCCGCCTTTATCTCGCCCTTTATTGGTCGCCTGGACGATCACGGGGCCGATGGGATGGAGTTGATCCACGATATTCGCACCATTTACGATAATTACGACTTTAATACCGCGATTCTGGCCGCCTCGGTGCGCACCGGCGCGCATGTTCGGGCCGCAGCCCTAGCCGGGGCCGATTGCGCCACCCTGCCGCCTTCGGTTTTCTTAGAGCTCTATAAACATCCCCTGACCGATAAGGGCCTGGAACAGTTTAATGCCGACTGGGCCAAGACCGGCCAGTCCATCCTCTAGGACCCAAAGCGCGTGAGCCAAACCCCGCCCCCGACAGCTGCCGAAGCCGAGCTGGCGTCTGACTGGCAAAAGGTGCGCCGGTTCCTCAAGGCCCATCCGGGTCTGGTGCGCGATGATGACCGGTTATTGGCCGATCTGGGGCTCAAGCTCAACCCCGCCAATGTGGTCGAGTTTGGCCCCGCAGCGCTAGCGCGCATGTCCGCGGCCAAGACGCGCGAGACCAGTGTGCGCAAGCACCTAGAAGCCATGGCCCAGGCCAATTTCGCGGCCCAGGCCCAGGCCCATGCCGCCGTGGTCGATCTTTTGGAAGCGCGCAATCATTCCGATCTGGCCCGCCGCATAGACGAGGCGGCCAAGCTTCGGTTTGGTCTGGTTTGCGGTGTGATGGGCCTTGAAGGTCCCGACCGCGTTCCGGCCGGCTGGCATGGTCTGGTCAATGGCGCGGTGGATATGTTTTTGGGCGCCGAAGCCCAATCCCTGATGGGCCCCTTGATCATGGCGCCGCTCTTGTTTGGCGCC
>CANGEH010000162.1 GCA_947452665.1 Caulobacteraceae bacterium | reverse complement strand
GGCCTCCAGCCTTGACCGTGGAGACTATGTGATGCGCCTTCGGCGATCGATTACGGGCTCTGGCGAAGCTGGCTTTGCCCTGCCTGCGGTCCTGACCACCTTGACCATTTTGACCATGATCTATCTCACCGTCATGGTGGCGGGCGATGATTTTTTCAAAGAAACCCTGCAACAAAAGCGCGAACTGGATTTTCAGCAAGAGGCCATGTCCGCTGAAGCCGAACTTGCCTATTGGGCCACAACCCAACCCCCCAATCGCAATGCGCTTGCGATTGGGGCACCCCGAAACGGAGGGGTTACAAATGCTCCGCTTATCGGCGGGGCGGCGCAAACCGGCCTGCAATTTTTGAGCATTGACGGGACCGAATATGCTTGGCGAACAGGGGAGAGGGACTCTGGCCTAGCTGTAGCGGTTCAAGACGATGCCGGACTGATCAATCTTGATTTTGCGACCATCGAGACAAAGGCCCGCATTTTCGAACTTGCGGGTCTAGAGCCAAAGGACGCCCAAACCTTGGCGGCGCAGGCCCAGGACCTGATGGATACGGACGATTTTATCTCGCTCAATGGCGCCGAATACGAAGACTATCGCCGCGCCAATCGCCCGCCGCCTATAAACAGGCCCTTGGGAAATTTGTTCGAGCTTTATGGAGTGCTGGATTGGGACAGGTTGCGTCCTGCCCATTGGGCCGAGGTGTCCACCCTGCTGACCGCCCAATATGACAGCGCCGCCTTCAATGTTAACACAGCCCCGCCACAAGCCTTGAGCTTGGCGCTCGGCCTCAATCCGGCGCAAGCCCAGGCCGCGATCGAGCGACGCCGCATCAATCCCATCTATTCGATCTCTGAGCTTGGCTTGGTCGATGACAATGAAAGACTATACACCTATCCAAACGGGCGTTTTCATTTTACGGCTATAGATCATCGGTTTGGTCTAAAATACAGCTCAAGACTGACCCTAACGCCCGACGACGCAGATCGACCGATTTGGACCGATCTTGAGTCTGTTCAAAGGATTACCCTGCGTGGCAACCCAAAGCTTGACCAACTTCCTGCCTTTCCAAAGCCCGGCCTTGCTATTGACGCCAGCGGGGGAAGTTAAGCCGCTGGGCATAAGGGTTAGGGGACTAAGTGTTACCGGAACCTTGATTGCGGTCGCCGGTCAAAAGTGTGTGTTTTCGATGTTTCGGCCGCCGAACGGCATTAAGGGCGGCGCCGCCTTGGCGGCGGCACGCGTATTTGCACAACACGGCTCGCCTTTTCGCCAAACTGGGGTTTTGATTTGCCGCCAAGAAGACCGGTTCGGCGTCTGGTGGTGGGACAGGGGCTGGTGCGAACAGGCGCTAAAGGCGGGTGGAATTTCCAACGCCGCGACCTTTTTGCCGGAGCCGTTTTTTAAACAGACCGGGCCTGGTCCAAGGGTCATGCGCTCAGGCGAAGGTTTCGAGGCCCAGGTCTGGGACAAGGACTTCCTCTTGGCGCATCAATGGACCCGCGCCGTGCCAAGTGATGATGACTGGGCCGATTTTCTGCGTCTTGCGGACCATGAACGCACCGATCGGCCAACCCTCTCAGCATCGCCCTATATTGCAGCCAGCCCCTATATGGGCACGATTGTTTCAAGTCCTAACCCAGAAGCCTTGGGTCGGCTGGCGGCGGCGGTTTTGGTCGGCCTCATCTTGGCCACCACAGCATTTTTTCTGGGCGAGGCCCTAAGGCTCAATTTCGACGCGCGGCGGCTTGAAGCTAAGATTGCAGCATTGAAACCATCCAATGCCGCTCGCGGCAATGACTTGAAAAGTCAGGCCATAGCGCTTGATCAGTTAAGGCGCGAACTTGAGCGCCCAGACGCATTGCTCGCGCTCCAAGCCGCCCAGACGATTATCAAGCCGTTTGGATACAGGCTTTCCCAATTTGCGGTTAATCAGGACACGGTCTCATTTGAATTGCCGCGCGAGGCAAGCGCGGGTGTTGACCTGCTTGTCGACGAGTTTGAAGCCTCGCCCTATTTTAGCAAGGTCGAACCGGTGATTGACCGCACCCGCGACAAGCTGATCCTGACCATGTCAATCGCGGCAAGTCCAAGCCTAGGGGCGGCTAAAGTAGCGGATAAGTTGGCACCGCTCGGTTAAGGACAAATCTATCGGTCGCTTGCCAAGATTGGACAGATGTATGCGGGTGGGCGTGCACAGGCCGTTTGGATTGAGCTGGACCCTATCCTCCAACCTAGCCTCCCAACCGGCGGGCAAGCTAGCCGCGCCGACCTCAAGACGAGGTCCGGGCCGCTCACCCTCCTGCGGCCCAATGGCAAGGTCCAGAGCGGTCTGGTTGACAAATGCGCGGCGACGCAGATCCGAGACCTGTCTTTGAAGATCGAATTGAATTGTGTGGACCACCACCTGGTCGAGCGCCGCACCGGCCCTTGGGGCCATTATGGATACAGACACCGTCATGATCGCTAAGACAATCATAATCTCTAAAAGTGAGTACCCAGACTGGGCGGTCGGTCTCAGTCTAGAGGCTAAGGTCGGCATCATTGCCAGAGCCCCCGGACTTTCCGTCAGCCCCCAGGCTCGTAATGGTCGGGGCATCGCTGCCGGACGTGGGCGGCGCATAGCCAAAGGCCCGGCCCCATGGATCCATAGGCAGATTGCCATCAAGATAAGGCCCCGCCCAGCCCGGCACGGTTTGGTTTGGCGCGGTCTGTAATAGGGCCAGGCCCTCCTCAGCTGAAGGATAGCGGTCAATGTCCAGGCGCATGGTCGATAGAGCGGCCTTGATACCCTGCATCTGCACCTTGGCGGCTGCGACCTTGGACTTATCAAGCTGCGCAAATAGCCTCGGGCCCACCAGCGCGACAATCATGGCAATAATGGCCAGCACGATCAAGATTTCCAGCAGGCTATAACCGCTGGCATTGTGCCGGGTCCGGCGGCGCACGGTGTGGCTCGAAATAGGGCTCATTTTTAAGTGTCCGGCTTTTTTTAGTTAAGGATTGCTCATTATGATTTGCACTTTCATTTAGCACTAGACAGCGCAAGATAAAATACTAATAGATTTGTAAACATGGTTCCGACAGTCGGTCATATGTTAATCAGTACATATCTCTATGAAAATTATGGCCAAACTGAAGGAAACTGTTGATGTTTGTATTGCAAAATTTTCGGCTAGCGCCGCGAAATTGTCGCAACGCGAGCGCTTATTGCTTTTATTGCTCGCCGTCGCGGGCCTAAGCTTGGCGCCAATCAGCGCGCTTGGCCTGGTGGAAGCGCAACGGGTTCGGCTGGAAACCGCCAAATTGGACCTGCTGACCCGTTCAACCCATCAGATCGGCTTTTCAGAGCAACTGTTTTGGGCCGCCAAGGATCAACGGACGCGGATTGCGGCCTGGGGCTGGAAGGCAAAAACTCCTGCTGTGGCGCAGGTCTTGGTTGAACAACAGATTACGGCCTTGGCCATGGGTGCTGGCCTTACCGCGATGAGTGTCGACGCCAACAAGGCTTTAGAGCGCAAAGGACCAGCAAGGTTTGTTCGGGTCCGGGTCAGTGCCGATTTTCGCTGGGAAACCTTAACCGCTTTCCTCGCTGCGCTCAGCAAGACCGATAAGGCGTTTATTGTTCGCTCCCTGACCGTGACCGGTGACACGCCGTCCAAGTTTCAGCTGGTTTTGGACACGGCCATAAATTTGGGCCCCGCCTAATGTCGCCGGTCAGGTTGATCCTTGTTTTCGCGCTGATCGCCCTGATTGGACTAGGCCTTGGCCTTGTTGCGGGCGCGGACCCAGGGCCGGTTGCGCCCAAAAGGATCGCGGTAGCGCGCATTCCCAGCCTTGAACGGCCCGGCCAATCTATGGCGCCGGTTGCAGATTATTTCGCCAAGCTAAACCCGCCACCCTTGCCCCCGCCGCCGCCTCCCCCGCCGCCGCCGCCGCCGCAACCGGATATTGGCTTGATTTTCCGCCAAACGGTTCGCGCCGTAACCCAAGACAAGGGCCAGTTTGTGCTGCTGATCGAACAGTCGGGGCGCATTAGCACAATGCATAAGGGCGAGGTCTTTCAAGACGGATGGGTCATTGCCGCGATTGACGCCCAACAGGTCTTGCTTCGTAAGGGCCCCGTTTACCGAAAAGTCGGATTATTCGTGAAACCCCAGGAATTTGTTTCGGAGCCCCGATCATGAGAATCGGACATTCAAGCGGCGTGGTCACTTACCTGGCAGTCGGCCTCGTATCTCTGAGTGGGTGCGCGGCTTTTCCGACCCTGCGGACGGGAACAAGCCTAGGAAGACCCGAGGCGCCCCGCAATGACAATGCGCCCCTCTCCGGTGCGGCATCTAAAGGTTCTGATTATTCTGACGATCTTATCCAGATCCCGGATCACAAGCCCAGTCCGCCCGCCAAACCGGAAGCCGAAAAAGACGGCGCGGGGCTAACGGCCCTGCTTGGCGATGGCGGCAAGGTTAGTGTCAGCCTGCCGCCCCAGGCCCTGCCACAGTTTTTGGACACAGCCTTGGGGGAGATCCTAAAGGTCCCCTATTCGCTGGGGCCGAACATCGGCAATCGTCAGGAAATCGTTACCCTACGCAGTAGCCCCGATATGCCGCGGACACAGTTTTTCAACCTGCTACAGGGCGCGATGAAGGATTATGGGGTTCGTCTGGCCATCCGAGACGGTGCGGTTATTGCACTTGACGATCCGGGGACCGGCGCGGATGCCTCTACAATCTTGCGTAGCCGCTCGGCCAAGGATACGCCCGAATCCGCGCGCACCGTGGTGCAGTTTTTTCAGCTTCAAGCACTCGAAGCCAATAGCGTTGAGCAAATGGTTCGCGAAACCTTTCCCGGCGCCAAGTCTGTCACGCTTCGCGTCGAGCAGTTTTCGAATACGCTGATTTTGAGCGGCTCAGGGCGCGATGTGCAGTCCTTGGTCAGCTTTTTGGAACAATTAGACCGGCCCCTGTTTTCGGGCTCGACCGTGTTAAGGCTTAGGCCCGAGTTTTGGAGCACGGATGCCTTTGCCAAAGCGCTCGAAGACACATTGACGATTGAGGGCTATAAGGTCTCTCGATCGGCCATGGTTCCGCGCGCCGTAATTATCTTAGCCATGCCAAACAGTGGTCAGGTGCTCGTTTTTGTTAATGACCCCAACCTGCTGGAGCGGGTGCAAACCTGGGCCCACGACCTTGATCAACCCGGCCGCATCGGCGATCAAAAATCTAGCTTTGTTTATGAGGTTCGCAATACCAGCGCTGCCGAGCTTGGCAGTATATCCTTGGGCAATTCCGGTGGCGGGGCGTCTGTCGCATCGGCGCCTGTTGGCGTTGCTGGTGGGGCGCCCGCTTCGTCTTCGATTTCCAGCGCGGGGCGCGGTGTGGGTGGCGTACTGCCGAGCGGCGGCACACTGTCGGTTGATGCGGCGGGAAACCGGATCTTGTTTACCGGATCGGGTGAGCAGTATGCGGTCTTAAGAAGCCTGCTTGAACAATTGGATCGGCCGCCGCCCCAGGTCATGATTGAGGTCACGATTGCTGAGGTGACCTTGACGGACTCCACGCGTCTAGGCCTGGAATGGTTCTTTACAAAAAATGCCATGGGCGGGAATTTTTCAGGCGGAACCTTGGGTAAGCTGG
>CANGEH010000161.1 GCA_947452665.1 Caulobacteraceae bacterium | reverse complement strand
CAGCATCCGCATGAATTCCTTGGCCTCGCGATAGCCGTCCTCGCCCTCGACCCAGATGCCTTCCAATTCCTTGTCATACATGTCGCGGATAGCCCGCTTTACCAGGTCCTCTTCCTCATAGATCAAGGCCGGGGCAATTGAGTGCAGGGTGACGTCGCGGATGTTTTCCCAAAGACGCAGCAGATATTCATAGTCGCGCTTAATCTCGGCCTTGGTGCGCTTGGCACCCGCCGTGCGGACAATCAGGCCCATGCCTTGCGGCACATCTAGGCTCTGGACCACGGATTTCAGACGCTTGCGGTCGGTGACGGTGGTGATCTTGCGGCTAATGCCGCCGCCGCGGGCCGTATTGGGCATCAGGACGCCATAGCGACCGGCCAAGGACAAATAGGTTGTCAGGGCCGCGCCCTTATTGCCGCGCTCTTCCTTGACCACCTGGATCAGCATGATCTGGCGACGCTTGATCACTTCTTGGATCTTGTAGCGCCGCATTAGGCGGCGGCGGCGACGCTCGACCTCTTCTTCCATGCCGTCATCATCGTGATCGGCCTCGGCAGCGGCTTCGCCATCCTCACCGTCTTCACTATGCGCAGCCGGTGCTTGATGATGATCGTCCTCGTCGGACATCATATCGCGCATCAGGGCCTCACGATCGGCCATCGGGATCTGGTAATAATCCGGATGGATTTCGTTAAAGGCCAAAAAGCCGTGGCGATTGCCGCCATACTCGACAAAGGCGGCCTGAAGGCTGGGCTCTACTCGGGTAACCTTGGCAAGATAGATATTGCCCCGTAATTGCTTCTTGGACCGGCTTTCAAAATCGAATTCTTCAATCCGTGACCCATCCAGCACCACCACACGCGTCTCTTCGGCGTGTGAGGCGTCGATTAACATTTTCTTCGACATTAAAATAATCTCCGCGGCGCGCGCAGGGACGAGGTCCCCGGGGCCGGATTTGCAGGGGGGCAGGCGCAAAACGGGCCTCACCGCCGCGAGGGGCAGTAGAAGGGGCCTTGGGCCGGAAAGGGGCGTATGCGACGCTGCCCATGAGGTTTGTGCATCCTTGACGCGCCGGGCGGCGCGGATCGGAAAAAGCGTCTAGGCGACCTGCTAGGGCCAGCCGACGACGCAAGGAACGCTTGCCGCGCCATGCAGGGCAGGGCGATCTAAGCGATTTGTCCACTTTGCAACAGAAGCAGAAAAAAGGAAAGCGCTTGAAGTCATAAGAGTGATTAACGATTTATGTACCTTAATAGGGTGTTATGAGGGGCTAATTCGGCGGCCGGGCCGCCTTAAGGTAGAAATCGATTGGGACTAGACGCAATCTATGGTCATTGACCCACTTTTTGGCTCAGACAAGCGCTCAGTAACGGCCTGGGCACGGGCCGTCTTGCGTCCTTTTTCGTCGGGCTTAATTGGCGCTGTGATTAGCCTTGGCCTGGTCGGCGGCGCAGCACAGGCGGCGTCCGGTAATGTTTATACGGTTCGGTTTGGCGGCGGTCTTGCTGAGACTAGGGTTGTGATTGAGCTCAATCGCGCCGCGCGCGGCCAGATGGTTTCGAGCGCAAGTCAGGACAATAAGCTGATCTTGGCCATGCCGGACCTGATCTCTGGCGGCGAGATGCAGGGCTTTGGGTCGGGCCTGGTTAAGTCCTGGGTGGTCGATGAGGCGGCGGGCGCTGTGCGCCTGAGATTGGCCCTGTCGCAACCCGGTACCGTCAAGCGTCAGTTCCTAATCCCACCCGGTAAGGATCAGGCGCATTATCGCTATGTGCTCGATATTGTTCCGGGCGTCAGCGGCTCAAACCTTCAGGCTAAGGCCGCGCCAGCCTTGACTGTGCCGGTTGCGACGACGCCGGCAAAGCCCGTTGCGCTCGTGAAAACGTTTCCAGTGAAACGGGTTATTGCGCCTGCCCCTCAAAGGCTCAAAAAGATTGTCGTGATCGATGCGGGGCATGGTGGCCATGATCCGGGTGCCAAGGGCTCTGAGCACTGGGAAAAGGACATTAATCTGGGCGCGGCCTTGGCCTTGAAGGCGCGGCTCGAGCGTTCGGGCGACTATAAGGTGGTCCTGACCCGTAGTGATGACGTCTTCATCCCGCTGGACCAGAGAGTGCAAATTGCCCGCAGTGCGAATGCCGACCTGTTCATCTCGCTGCATTCGGATTCGGGCATGAATGACCAGACCCGCGGGGCGTCGGTCTATACCCTCTCGGACAAGGGATCGGACCGGGCGGCGAAAAGCATGCTCGACAAGAATGACTGGCTGGTCAATGCCAGCCTGCCGACCCAGGACAAGGCGGTTAAGCAGATCCTGTTTGACCTGACCCAGCGCGAGACCAAGAACCGGTCAGCCAATTTCGCTCAGATCCTGTTGGACAATATAGATCAAGATGTGCCGCTTCTGGCCAAGAGCCACCGCGACGCAGGCTTTGCCGTGCTTTTGGCCCCCGATGTCCCGGCCGTGCTCTTAGAAATGGGCTTTATAACCAATCGTGAAGATGAAAGCCTTTTAGCCGGCGACGATACGCGCAAGGACTTTATGGACTCCGTCGGGGACGCCATTGATGCCTATTTCGCCCAGAGCATCCATCTGGCATCGCGCTGAGCCAAAGTTTTTTGGCCCTTGGCTTCTGAATCCGACCGGCAAAGCTTTACCTTGAGCCGTCAGACGCGTTAGATCGGGGCTTGTTCGGTTATCGGATCGCTGGAGGTCTTTGATCTTGCAACGCCTTGAACGTTGGTTGGCGATCACAGGCGTGGTTGTGTTGAGCGTCATTGCCCTGGCTGGGTTCTGTCTCGCCATCTATTCCGCCCTGTTGTTCCATGACATGCCAGACGCGGCTGATTTGGCCGATTATCATCCGCCGACGGCGACGCGAGTCTATGCCTGGGATGGCACATTGATCGGTGAGTTTTCGCGCGAGCGGCGCATTTTTGTGCCTTATGAGCAAATGCCGCCGCAACTGGTACATGCCTTCTTAGCTGCCGAAGACCGCAACTTCTTTCAGCACAGCGGCATTGACTATCAGGGCCTAAGCCGAGCGGTCTTGAAGAATGTGATCAATGTGACGCGTGGCCGACGCCTTGAAGGTGGCTCGACCATTACCCAGCAGGTCGCCAAGAATGTCCTGCTCAATAGCGACGCCACGGTTGGGCGAAAGCTAAAAGAAGCCATTCTCGCCAACCAGCTCGAAGGCACGCTGAGCAAGCCCAAGATTTTGGAGCTTTATCTCAACGAAATCTGGCTGGGCTATCGCTCGTTTGGGGTTGGGGCTGCAGCGTATAATTATTTTGGCAAGTCCTTGTCGGACCTGTCTCTCGAAGAATGCGCCTATCTGGCCGCCCTGCCCAAGGGGCCGCAAAACTACCAGCCCGTGCGTAACAAGGCCGCTGCCATCCGCCGCCGCAACTGGATTATTGGTGAAATGGCGAGCCTTGGCTGGGCCAGTCCCGTCGAAGCTCAGGCGGCCATGGCTAGGGACCTGGTCGTTCAGGCCGAGCCGACCCGAACCCGCTATCGCGACGCCGATTATTTCCTGTCCGAGGTCCGCCGCCGGGCGCTGTTGACCTTGGGCGATAAGGTTGATGAGGGCGGCTATTATGTCCGCACCACTCTAGATTCGCGCCTGCAGACCGCGGCCCGGATTGCCTTGATGCAGGGCCTAGAACTCTATGACCGCCGCCATGGCTGGCGCGGGGGCATGGGGCATGTCGAGATTAAGCCCGGTTGGGAAAAGGCGGCCAAAAGCCTTGCCCCGCCCGCAGAGCGCCGGGACTGGCATGCTGCCGTGGTTGAGACCGCCGGTTCCAGCGTGCGTGTGCGCCTGACCAATGGCCAAAGCGGCCTGATCCAGGCCGCTGATGTCGCTTGGGCCAATGCGACCAAGGGCTTTAAGGTTGGGGACCTGGTATTTGTCGAGCCAACCAAGGCGCCTGGCCAATTTGCCCTGCGCCAAACCCCGATTGTTAATGGGGCTCTGGTGGCTATGGACCCCTATTCTGGGCGAATCTTGGCCATGGTCGGCGGTTATAGCTATTCGCTGTCAAAGTTTAACCGCGCCACACAGGCCATGCGCCAGCCGGGATCGGCCTTTAAGCCCTTTGTCTATGCCGCAGCCTTGGAAAACGGCTTTACCCCGGCCAGCCAGGTGGCGGATGCGCCAATCACCTTGAAGGGCGCGACCGCCGACAAGGACTGGGCCCCTGAAAACTTTGATAAAGACTATCGCGGCTTACTTTATCTGCGCAAAGGCTTGGAGCAGTCCCTTAACACCATGACGGTGCGTCTGGCCCAGAGCGTGGGCATGAACAAGATCCGTGATCTGGCTGTCCGGTTTGGCGTGGTGAGCGATATGCAGCCGGTGCTGGCCATGAGCCTGGGGGCAGGCGAGACGACGCCGTTTAAACTGACCTCGGCCTATGCGCCGTTTATCAATGGCGGCCGCCGGGTTGAGCCGCACCTGATCGAAATGGTCCAGGACCGAGATGGCAATCCCTTGCTGCGGGCCGAACAGCGTGATTGCGTCGCCTGTAAGAACGGATTTAGTGGCGAGGAATCGCCGCATTTGCTGCCCTCGGGCACAGAGGTGCTGGACCCGATCACGGCCTATCAGATTACCAGCATGCTCAAGGGCGTGGTCCAGCATGGCACGGCCTATCAGGTCAGCTCACTTGGCCGGCCGCTGGCGGGCAAGACCGGCACGACGAATGAGTATCGAAGCGCCTGGTTTGTCGGCTATTCGCCAGAGATCGTGGTGGGTGTATTTGTCGGTTTTGATGATAACCGCCCGCTTGGCAATAATGAGACCGGCGCCGTGGCCGCGGTACCGATCTTTATCGATTTCATGCAGACCGCCTTGAGGGGTGTTCCTGTGCGAGACTTTAAGGTGCCCAAATCCACGCGGTTTGTCCTGGTCAATGGCGTCCAAGAGGCCTTCCGGCCGGGTACTGAACCGCGCGCGGCGTTGGATAGCACCGGCCCCATTCCCTATGGCCAGGCCTGGGGCAATGGCGCGCCTGCAGCCCCGCCACCGCCCAAGGTTCAAAAGGTGCCCGAGGACCTGTCTGGCCTTTATTGATCGGCGGGCAAGCATGGATTGTGTTTGGTCCGAGGGCGGGCTATGCCGCGCGCCCACGGCCTATTGGAGTAAGAGATTATGAGAGCGGATGTCGAGGCAGCTTCTGCCGATATCGAGCAGTCCATCGGACTGCTCAGGAGGCGTCTTTGACTGGGACCTTGCCCTACGAAAGCTTGATGAGCTCAATGCCCGCGTAGAAGATCCCACGCTTTGGGATCGCCCAGCCGACGCCCAGGCCGTGATGCGCGAGCGCACCCAATTATCCGGCCAGGTCGAGAGTGTGATGCGTCTGGAGCGGGATCTAGCCGATGCGCTAGGCTATGCCGAAATGGCCGATGCCGAGGGCGATGAAGCTTCGCTCGATGAGGCGCGCGCGCAATTGGCCGTGATCAAGGACCAGGCGGGCCGGGCCGAGCTTGAGGCCCTGTTATCGGGTGAGGCCGATAGCAATGATGCCTATCTGGAAATCAATTCCGGCGCGGGCGGAACGGAGTCCAATGACTGGGCCGGTATGCTGCTGCGCATGTATTCGCGCTGGGCCAATGCGCACGGTATGGGCATTG
>CANGEH010000160.1 GCA_947452665.1 Caulobacteraceae bacterium | reverse complement strand
TTTCCAAGCGCTATTTGCGCGACCTGCGCAATTCGGCGACGATCGAAACCCGGTGACCGGGCCAGTGCTGGCCCTAAGCCTGGGTGATCCGGCCGGTATTGGTCCTGAAATTATTGCCAAGGCCTGGCACGCCTTGGCCAAGTCCGGCCCCGCTTTTGTGGTCGTGGGTGATGCCGCGCTTCTGGCCATGACCGGGGCCCCGGTTCAGGCGGTTCGCAATGCGGCCGAGGCGGCGACAGTCTTTGCCAAGGCCCTGCCGGTTTTGGATAGGCCGCTTCGCCATGCAATAAGGCCTGGAAAGGCCTCCAGCGCCCATGCCAAGGCCGTGATTGGCTGGATTGAGCAGGCGGTTGACCTAGTCGTCTCCGGTCAGGCCAGCGGCCTTGTCACAGCGCCAATTGCCAAGGCCCCGCTTTATGAGGCGGGCTTTAAGTTCCCGGGCCATACAGAGTTTTTAGCCGATCTGACGGCGCATCTACCCATGACCACGCCGCGCGGGCCGGTGATGATGCTGACTTCTGGTGATTTACGCGCCGTCCTGACGACCGTGCACCTGCCGCTGGCCAAGGTCTCGCAAGCCCTGACGATTGAGGCGATTATTCATACGGCCAAGGTGACCGCCGCAGCCCTGACCCAGGATTTTGGCATAAGGCGTCCGCGCCTGGCGCTGGCTGGCCTTAACCCCCATGCCGGCGAAGGCGGGGCGATTGGCGACGAAGAAGTCCGCATACTCGCCCCTGCTGCCGCCCAGCTGCGGGCCGAGGGCATTGACTGCACCGATCCGCGCCCAGCCGATACCCTGTTTCATGCCGAGGCGCGCCAGACCTATGACGCCGTGGTCTGTCTTTATCACGATCAGGCCCTGATCCCGGTCAAGATGCTGGATTTTTGGGGCGGGGTGAATGTCAGTCTTGGTCTGCCGATTGTCCGCACCTCGCCCGATCACGGCACTGGCTTTGACATTGCCGGCAAGGGCATAGCCCGGGCCGATAGCCTGATTGCCGCGATCCGCCTGGCTGAGCAGATCACACTTAGCCGCGCTAAGGCTCTAACGGCGTGAGCGTCCTTAGCCTGCCGCCGATCCGCGGCGCCCTGACCGAGCATGGGCTCTTGGCCAAGAAGAGCTTTGGCCAGCACTTCCTGCTCGATCTGAATATTACCCGCAAGATTGTCCGGTTGGCGGGCATTAGCGAGGGCCAGACCGTGATTGAGGTGGGCCCAGGCCCTGGCGGCCTGACCCGCGCCTTGATGGAGGCCGGTGCCAAGGTCATTGCCGTGGAAATGGATCCGCGCTTTGTCCCCTTGCTCGAAGAATTGGGCACCGCCGCGCCTGGCCTGCTGGAGATCATCCGCAATGATGCCCTAAAGGTGCAGGAGGCTGACCTTGCCGAGGGGCGCGGGCCAACCGCCATAGTCGCCAACCTGCCCTATAATGTCGGCACAGCCCTGCTCTTGAAATGGCTCACAGGGCCATGGCAACCCGTCTCCATGACCCTCATGTTTCAAAAAGAAGTGGCGGAACGGATCACGGCCCAGGTTGGGGATGACGCCTATGGGCGGCTGGCGGTTGTGGTTCAGGCCACTGCCCAGGCCCGCATTGTCATGGACCTGCCCGCCCGCGCCTTTACACCGCCGCCCAAGGTGACCTCTGCGGTTGTGCATCTCGTGCCCCTTAGCCAAAGGCCCGATCCTGGCCTGTTGTCAGCCTTGGAAAAAACCACCCAGGCCGCATTTGGCCAAAGACGCAAAATGCTGCGCTCCAGCCTCAAGACCCTCGGCGGCACAGCCCTGTGCGAGGCCGCAGGCATCGATCCCGATGTGCGGGCTGAAACGGTCGATATAGACGGCTTTTTGGCCCTAGCCCGGCAGGTTCAGAGCGGCTCGTTCAGCAAGGCCTGAACCAAGGGCTCAAGCCCTGGATTGCGGACCCGGCGCAGGCGTTCGGCGTGATAAATATGCGCCAGTTCAGAGAAGGCCTGATCAAAATCGGCATTGACGATGACATAGTCATAATCGGTCCATTTTTCGATCTCACCCTTGGCGCGGCCAAGCCTGCGCTCGATCACGTCCTCGGCATCCTGCGCGCGGGCATGGAGGCGGCGTTTGAGATCGGCCATGGTCGGGGGCAGAATAAACACCCGCACAACGTCTTGCGGTGCGCTGGCAGCAACCATGCGCGCGCCCTGCCAGTCAATATCAAACAATACATCACGCCCAGCCGCCAAGGCCGCCATGACCGGCGCGGTTGGACTGCCATAGCGATGCTCGTGCACATCGGCCCATTCCAAGAACGCGTCCTCCGCGATCATGGCATCGAATTTGGGCCGATCAATGAAATGATATTCACGGCCATCGCGCTCGCCGGGCCGTGGGCCGCGCGTGGTGCAGGAGATCGACAATTCCAGCTCGGCATGATCTGCAAGCAAGCGCCTTGATAGCGAGGTCTTGCCTGCTCCGGACGGGCTAGAAACCACCAACATCAAGCCCCGGCGTGGATGGGCTGAACTATTCGACATTTTGGACCTGCTCACGCAATTGTTCTATCAAGGCCTTGAGCTCAAGGCCTGTTGTGGTCAGCGCGGTTAGGGCCGACTTGGCGCAAAGTGTATTGGCCTCGCGCATGAATTCCTGCATCAAAAAATCCAGCCGTCGCCCAGACGCAGCGTCACTGTCGATCAGGCTGCGAGCCGCCTGAATGTGACTGGCAAGGCGATCCAGCTCTTCACGCACATCGGCCTTGACCGCAAGGGCCGCCGCCTCGGTCATGATCCGGTCGGCCAAGTCTGTGGCATTGCCCGCCAGTTCGGTCATGCGTTTGGCAAACCGGGCCTTGATCACGCTAGGCTGCTGCTGTGCCTGGCCTTCAGCCTCGCTAACTAGGGCGTCAATGCGGTCCACCAGCCCAGACAGGACCGGCATCAGGGCCGCGCCCTCCTCTAGCCTTGCGCCCAGCAAGGCATCCATGGCTAGGCCAATCGATGCGGCCATGGTCGCTTCGATCTGGGCCTTTATGTCCGGATCATCGGTCTCTTCGGACACTTCGAGCACGCCGCGCAGGGCCAATAGGCCATCGGCGCTGGGCAAACCCGCCTTGCCTTGCGCGACCAGCGGCGCGATCAGGTCCAGATAACGCGCCAATTGATCGGCATTGACCTGAACCAGCCCCCCGCCCTCACGGCGCTTGGCCTGCAGGCTCACGGTCAGTTGGCCCCGCTGGAACCTTGCCGACGCCGCCTCGCGCGCCATACGCTCCAGTCCATCAAGGCCCGGCGGGCCGCGAAACCGAACCTCAAGATTGCGGCCATTGACAGAGCGCGCCTCGACCGCCCAGCTCCAGGCCCCCAGACTAGCCTCGTGGCGTCCAAAGCCGGTCATGCCCTGCACGGCCATGCTCAGCGTCCCGCTTGGCTGGCGGTCGCGCGTTCAACCTTGCGCCATTTGGCAACATTGCGCCTGTGTTCGCCAAAACTGGCGGCAAAGACATGACCGCCCGAACCATCAGCGACAAAAAACAGGTCATCGGACTTGAGCGGATCGAGCACGGCCTTGAGGGCGGCCTTACCCGGATTGGCAATCGGGGTCGGGGGCAGGCCGCTAATCGCATAGGTATTATAAGGTGTCTTGGCCAAGACCTCCGAGCGCAGCAGGCCGCGGCCAAGCGGGCGGCCCTTGGTCAGGCCATAAATAATGGTTGGATCGGTTTCGAGCCGCATCCCGACGCGCAGGCGGTTGATGAACACGGCGGCAATATGCGGGCGCTCCTTGCCAAGCGCGGTTTCCTTCTCGACGATCGAGGCCATGATCACGGCCTCATAAACCGACTTATAGGGCAGGCCCGATTGGCGGGCGGGCCAGAGCTTGGCCAACACGTCGTCCTGGGCGGTCATCATGCGCTTCAAGACCTGCTTGCGGGTCTCGCCGCGCTTGATCTCATAGGTCTCGGGCAGGACCGACCCTTCGGGGGGCTCAGCGACAGGGCCGGTTAGGTCCTTATTGGCACGAAGGATATCGACGACCATGGCCGAGGTTATGCCCTCTGGCACCGTCACCTGTCTGCGAATGCGCTGGCCCTTATGGATCATGCCCAAAACCTTGGCCATGGAGGCATGGGCCGGGAATTCATACTCGCCCGCCTTCAAGCGACGATCGGCGCCCGTCAGTTTGGCGGCAATGACAAAGCCGGTGGCCGTACTGACCACCCCGCCCTGGTCCAGACTCTTGGCGATCTGTGGCAGGCTGGAGCCCTCTGCAAAAACGAGATTGGTTTGGGTCTTGCTGGGACCGGGTCCGGCAAAGCTGACCAAGACGCTTAAGGCCAGCACGCCAAGCATAGAGGCCATGGGAATGGCGGCCAGCAGCGCAATCTTCAACCACCCAGGCCCCAGGACCCGGGCCAGACCGCTGGGGCCTGGAGGGCTTGGGCTAACGGGCGTTTCGGTCACTGGACCTTCTTGAACACAAGAGACGCATTGGTCCCGCCAAAGCCAAAGCTGTTGGACAGGGCGGTATTGATCACCATTGGCTTGGCGGTGTGCGCCACCAGATCAATGGCCGTATCGACCGAGGGATTGTCTAGATTAATGGTTGGCGGTGCAATCTGATCGCGGATCGCAAGGGCCGTAAAGGCCGCCTCAACCGCGCCGGCGGCACCCAAAAGATGGCCAATCGCGCCCTTGGTCGAGGACATGGTCGCCCCTGAAACCGACGCGCCCAGCATACGCTCAACTGCCCCCAACTCGATCTCATCGCCGAGCGGGGTCGAGGTGCCGTGCGCATTGATATAGTCAATCTGGGACGGGTCGATCCCCGCCCGCGCGAGGGACGCATTCATGGCCCGATAGCCGCCATCGCCGTCACTGGCAGGCGCAGTAATGTGATAGGCATCGCCCGACAGGCCATAGCCAATGACTTCGGCATAGATCTTGGCACCGCGCGCCTTGGCGTGTTCGTATTCTTCCAAAACCAGAATACCGGCCCCCTCGCCCATGACAAACCCGTCACGGTCCTTGTCATAGGGACGCGAGGCCATTTGTGGGCGATCATTAAAGCTGGTGCTCATAGCGCGGGCGGCGACAAAGCCTGCAACACCGAGTGGGCAAACCGCGGCCTCAGCCCCGCCTGCAAACATGACATCAGCGTCGCCCCACTGGATCAGGCGCATGGCATCACCGATCGCATGCGCGCCCGAGGCACAGGCCGTGACCACGGAGTGGTTGGGGCCCTTGAGGCCATAGCGGATCGAAACCTGGCCAGACGCCAGATTGATCAGGGCCGAGGGAATAAAGAAGGGGCTGATCCGGCGCGGGCCTTTTTCGTGCAACTCCAGCGCAGTCTTGGCAATCGAGTCCAGCCCGCCAATGCCCGAGCCAATAATCACGCCCGAGCGGCAGCGATCTTCCTCGGTCTGGGGGTGCCAGCCACTATCGCGCACGGCTTCGTCCGCCGCCGCTACGGCATAGAGGATGAAATCATCAACCCGCCGACGATCGCGCAGGCTCATGGTCTGTTCGGGATCGTAGGAACCGGGATAGTCGGCACTGCCACCGCCGCGGCCATCAATGCGCGGTACTTCGCAAGCGATCTGACAGGCAAAATCGGTGGGATCAAATGCGGTAATACGGCCAGCACCTGACTGTCCGGCCAAGAGGCGTGA
>CANGEH010000159.1 GCA_947452665.1 Caulobacteraceae bacterium | reverse complement strand
CTTGGTCGGCTTGGCGATCGGCACCATATTGCGCTTGTTTATGTCCTCGCTCTCGACGGCGGGGGAAATCATCTCGATCCAGACCACCTTGGCCTTTTCACAAACCACCAACCCGCTTCAGGCCCAGCCCAGCGCCTCGGTTACCAGTTTTCTCACCGTTACGGGTTTGACCCTGATTTTTGTCACTAATCTGCATCACAGCTTTTTGCTGGCCATAGCCAAGTCCTATACCCTGTTTGCGCCGCTCAAGCCCTTGCCCATGCAAGATACCGTCACCTTGGCGATCCAGACGGTCAGCCAGTCCATAGCGCTTGGCGTGCAACTGTCTGCGCCGGTGATCGTGTTTTCCCTGGTCCTCAATATCGCGACGGGTCTGGTTGGCCGGGTCATGCCGCAGTTCCAGATCTTTTTTGTTGCCACGCCCTTGAGCGTGCTTTTGGGCCTGTCCTTGGTGGCCTTAAGCATCAGCATGATCGGACTGGTCTGGATCCAGCACTACGAATCCTTCCTGCACGTGTTTCAATAGGGCGCGGGCATGGCTGAGGATCCCAGTTCCCAAACCGAACCCCCATCCGGTAAAAAACTTGGTGATGCCCGCGAAAAAGGGGATGTCGCCAGGTCGCCAGATGTCGCCGCCTTTATGGCGCTAGCCGGAACCACCCTAGCCTTGGTCTGGGGCGGTGAAGGCATGGCCAAGGGCCTAGTCGGCGCGCTTCGGCTCTTTCTGGACCGGCCAGACAAGATTGACCTAACGGCGGCCGGCACGGTTTCGCTGCTGCATGGGGTGGGTCAGACCGTCTTGCCCAGCTTGGCCCTGATTTTTGGCGCAACCCTAGCGGCGGGCATTGCTGGCAACCTTATGCAGACCGGATTTATGTTCACCCCGGCCAAATTGTTTGAGGGCGGGCTGAGCAAGTTTTCGCCGATTGAGGGTTTCAAGCGTCTGTTTGGCGTTGATGCGCTTATTCAATTTGTAAAATCGGCTCTTAAAATCCTCATCCTGTCCGTGGTCGCCTGGATGGTGCTCAAGCCCCATGCCCAGGCCATAACCCAGTTGGCGGCGCTGGATGTTACGGCGATCATTCCCCTGACCTGGGATATTCTAAAACTGTTGATGATTGCCGCCCTGATCACGCTTGGCTTTGGGGCCGGGATTGATTGGATCATTCAATATCAGCGTTTCATGCAGCGCATGAAAATGAGCAAGCAGGAGGTCAAGGACGAGCACAAGCAAAGCGAAGGCGACCCACAGATGAAGGCGCGGCTGCGCCAGATCCGCAACCAGCGCGCCCGGCGCCGGATGATGCAGGCCGTGCCGACGGCCACGGTCGTGGTGATGAACCCAACCCACTATGCTGTGGCCCTGCGCTATGAGGCGGGTGAGACCTCCGTGCCGATCTGTGTCGCCAAGGGGCTAGATCGCATAGCCTTGAAAATTCGCGCTGTGGCCGAGGAGGCCAATGTGCCGATCGTGGAAGACCCGCCGCTCGCGCGCGCCCTTTTTGCCACGGTCGAGATTGATGAAGAAATCCCACGCGAACAATATGAGGCGGTCGCCAAGGTGATCGGCTTTATCCTAGGCTCGCGCCGCACTGGCCAACGCGCCCGTTAAGGTTAAGCGTTAAGGTAACATAGACTAATTTAGGTCAGAACCGAGACTCGGGTATGATCCCGCAATTGCCGGGCCCGGCGCGGCGCGGTCAGGATAGATGATTGTTCATGTTGACCCCTGTTGCAAAAGCCATTGATCCGGCCAAGGCCAAGCCAAGGGTGGCAAACAAGCCCGGCCTTGGCTTGTTGGGCCTTGCCTTTGGTCTGGGCCGAACTGAGCAAGGTCTTGAAGAACCGGCGCTTGAGCAAGTGCTGGTTGATGTACTGACCGAGGCAGCAGCCGTTGTTGGTGAGGACGGCGCCATACTTGCTGCCAATCTGGCCTGGTTTGCCTTGATGGGTCCGGAGCTGAGCTTGCCCAGTCAGGTTCCCTTTGCCACAGACCTGTTCAGCGCCTTTGCCGCCGCGCGCCGGGGTCAGACCAGCGACGCGCCGGTGCTTTGGCAAGATTGCGAATTTGCAGCCCATATTGCCTTGATGCCTCGTCGCGTCGCCGCTGACGGTCAGGCTTATTTGCTGCGCCTGATGGCAAGGCCTGAGGGGCAAACGCTTGGCGAAACCGCAGTTGTCGCCGCTGAATTCGACCTCGCCGCAGACCCTCTGCCAGAGCCAGGCCCGGCCCTTGGCGGCGTTGCCCCAACGCTGCAGGCCCTAAGCCTCGACACATTTGCGGCCACAGCGCCGTTTGGGGCGGCCTTGCTCGATGGGGCTGATCCGCTCGATGCCTTCATTATCCAGTCCAACCAGGCCTTTAGCGCGATTACCGGGGCTGCCGATCAGGGCGGGCGGTTTTGCGATCTGATCGAGCCGGCTGCGCGCGCTGAGGCCGCCGCCCAGATCGCGGCGGGCAAGACTGGTCCGATCGAGGTCAGGCTGGTCGCCAATCCGGCAGGTCTGGCGCATCTTTATCTTAGCCGCAGCGGCGGGCGGTTTGTGGCCTATCTGGTCGATGTTTCCGAGCAAAAACAGATGGAACTGCAACTGGCCCAGTCGCAGAAAATGCAGGCGATTGGTCAATTGGCCGGGGGCGTGGCCCATGATTTCAACAATCTTTTGACCGCGATTCAATTGCGTCTTGATGAGCTCTTGCATCGCCACCCCGTGGGTGACCCGTCCTATGAAGGCTTGAACGAAATCCGCCAAACGGGCGTGCGGGCCGCCGATCTGGTACGCAAGCTCTTGGCTTTTTCGCGCAAACAGACCCTGCAGCGCGAAGTTTTGGACCTAGGCGAACTGATCAGCGAGTTTTCAGTCCTGCTGCGCCGCCTACTTCGCGAAGACGTCAAGCTGGAAACCGATTATGGCCGCAACCTGCCCATGGTGCGGGTCGATAAGAGCCAGCTGGAAACCGCCGTGATGAATCTGGCCGTCAATGCCCGCGACGCGGTGCGCGCTCAAGGCGGCGGCATTGTTAAGATTCGCACCGCGCGCCTGTCGCAAGATCAGGCCCGCAGCCTAGGCTATGCGCCGGAAAATCCAGGCGTGGGCGAGGTGGCCTTGATCGAGGTTGCCGATAATGGCCCCGGCATTCCGCCTGAGGTTCTGTCTAAGATTTTCGATCCGTTTTTCACCACCAAACCTGTGGGTGAGGGCACGGGCCTTGGTCTGGCCACGGTCTATGGCATTATCAAACAGGCCGATGGCTGGATTCATGTCGAAACCGGCCCTGGCAAGGGCGCGGCCTTTCGCATCTTTTTGCGGGTCCATGTACCGCTTGCGGGCCTGGGTTTGGCGCCTGCCCCCGTAGCCAGGGCGCGTCCGGCGGCCCGCGACCTGTCTGGGGCAGGCTGCATCTTGTTTGTCGAGGATGAGGATGCTGTGCGCGGTGTGGCTGCGCGCCTGTTACGCGCCCGCGGCTATGAGGTGATCGAGGCCTGTGACGGCGAGGAGGCCCTAGCGCTCGCCCAAGAACATGCTGGCAAGATTGATCTCTTGATCAGCGACGTCATCATGCCCGGTATTGATGGTCCAACCTTGCTGAAGCGCGCGCGGGAATTTTTGGGCTCGGCCCCGGTCATGTTCATCTCTGGCTATGCCGAAGCGGAGTTTTCCGACCTGCTTGAGGGCGAGACCGGCGTGACCTTCCTGCCCAAGCCCTTGGACATCAAGATCCTGGCCGAGCGGGTCAAGCAGCAGCTTCAGGCCGGTTAGGCCTTTTTGGCGATCATAGTCACTGCCGCTTGCTGCAAAACCGTGTAGACAGCGGCCAAACCATCGGTGCAGCGCGGGCTGCGCCCTTGAAAGGTATTTGTGCGTTCATGTCCTTGCGTGATTTTGGCCTCCTGATCCTGATCTGTACGGTCTGGGCCATGAATACAGTCTTGAGCAAGGTGGTCATCACCCAGATGGGTGTGCCACCCATGAGCTATGCCCTGGTGCGGTTTGTTTTGGTCGCCGTCTTGGTCGCGCCCTGGCTCCTGCCCATGCCAAGGCCGCGTTGGCGGCTCTTGATCGTGGCCCTGCTAATGGGCGGCGGCAATTTCGTGCTCTTGTTTATCGGCCTCAAGACCGCTAGCCCGTCCGGCGCAGCCATTGTCAGTCAGTTGGGCGTGCCCATGACCACCATTATGTCCATGTTGATGCTCGGCGAGACCATTCGTTGGCGGCGCGGCATTGGTATCAGCCTGACCTTTGCCGGGGCCATGACCGTGGTCTGGGATCCGCATGGTGCGGCCTTGTCCCCGGGCTTGATGCTGATTGCGGCGGCGGCGTTTTTAGGCTCGCTTGGCGCTGTGATGATGAAACAGATGGACGGGGTAAAGCCTTTGCAGTTTCAAGCCTGGGTCGGGGCATCCTCCATCCTGCCGCTGCTTTTGCTCACCGCTGTGTTCGAGCAGGATCAATTTGCCACCATGAGCGCGGCGGGCTGGCCATTTATTGGCGCTCTGGTATTTTCGGCCCTGGTCGTTAGCGTGCTGGGCCATACGGCCTATTATGGCCTGATCCAGAAATATGAGGCCAATTTGATTGCGCCCCTGACCTTGATGACGCCGCTATTCACGATTGGTCTGGGCGTTATCTTGACCCATGACCATTTTGATCTGCGCATGGGCATTGGCACGGCGATCGCGCTGGCGGGTGTCTTGATTATTGCGTTGCGGCCCAATCGTATGTTGTCTGTGGCTGAATTGTTTCGGAGCCGCCAATGATTACCGACCCGATTGCCGCACCCTCGCCCAATTTCAATGCCCGCAAGGGCCCGCCTGACATGGTGGTCTTGCACTATACCGGCATGCAGACCGGCGCTGAAGCCTTGGCAAGGCTGCGTGATCCGTCTGCCAAGGTCTCGGCGCATTATCTGATCGAGGAAGATGGCCGCCTCTTTACCCTGGTCGCCGAAGAAAGGCGCGCCTGGCATGCAGGCCTGTCTTTTTGGAAGGGCGAGCGCGATATTAATGCGGTGTCGATTGGCATAGAACTGGTCAATCCGGGTCATGATTTTGGCTATCGCGCTTTTCCGGACGTGCAAATCGCCGCCCTGACGGGCCTGTTGGATGATATTCGCGGGCGTTGGGACATCCCCGATAGCCGCATTCTTGGCCATAGCGATGTGGCGCCGGACCGCAAACAAGACCCGGGCGAATTGTTCCCCTGGCAGGGCTTGGCCGCGGCCGGTCATGGCCTGTGGGTAGAGCCTGCGCCCGCGCCCGGCGCGCCCCTATCTATGGGGGATGACGGCGCGGGTGTGTTTGCCCTGCAGGCCGGCCTAAACCGCCTTGGCTATGACTGCCCCCCTGACGGACGGTTTGAACTTGATACAGCGATTACGCTGACCGCGTTTCAGGCCCATTGGCGACCAGAGCTTGTCGACGGCGTTGCCGATGGCGACACCCGCGCGCGCCTGGTGCATCTGTTGAGAGCCGCCAGCGCGGCCTGACGCCATGCAAGAGCCTTGACCCCAAAGGCGTGAGGCCTCATCTGTTCCGCGGATCAGACGGCCGGGCGGTCGCGGTCCCTGGTAACAGGGGTCGAGGAAAGTCCGGGCTCCACGGTGAAAAGGCGGCGGGTAACGCCCGCCGGGGGTGACCCTAGGGATAGCGCCACAGAAAGTAT
>CANGEH010000158.1 GCA_947452665.1 Caulobacteraceae bacterium | reverse complement strand
GGCACTGGTTGGAAAGGGTCTGCCGCCATCCTTGCGCCTTTTTCTGCTGACCTTGGCCATAGTCGATGATCTAGGGGCCGTGACCTTGATTGCTGTGCTGTTTACCAGCCAAATCAAGCTTGGCGCTGTGCTCGGCGCCGTTGCGGGGCTTGCTGGGCTAGCGCTTTTGGCGCGTTGGAAGCGGGCACCTTTGCTCTTCTATGCGGCAGGCCTGGTGGTGGTTTGGGCCTTTACGCTCAAGTCCGGAATTAATACCTCGCTGGCGGGCGTGGCCTGCGCCATGCTGGTGCCGGTCAAGCCGCGCCAACTGGGCCAGGACAGCCTATTGACCCTGTTTAGTGCCAAGCTTCACCCCTATGTCGCCTATGGCATATTGCCAGCCTTTGCCTTTAGCGCAGCGGGCTTTCAGTTAAATGGCTTGGCGCCCGCCGATCTGATCGCGCCTGTGCCGCTGGGCATTGCGGCGGGCCTGTTTGTTGGCAAGTTTGCCGCCGTATTCGCTGCCGTTTGGCTAGCCGTGCGCCTAGGTCTAAGCTGCCGCCCGCACGGGGCCAGCTGGCTCGATATAGCCGGGGTTAGTGCCTTATGCGGCATTGGATTTACCATGAGCCTGTTTATCGGTGCCCTCGCCTTTCCCGCAGATCAGGTCCTGGTCCAGTCCCAGATCCGCCTTGGCGTGATTGCCGGGTCTGTGGTTTCGGCCTTGGTCGGGTTTGGCCTGTTGAAACTATCGGCCAAGGCGGGACGCGCGCCCCTCGCTTGAGGGTGAGGAGCGCGCGCAAGGATTAGCCCAAGCGCGCCTTAAGCGCCTTTGTCACGTCCTCATAGGCGGGCAGAACGGCAGGGGCGAGGGCGGCTAGGTTATAAAAGCCATGGATAAAGCCCTCATAATGATGATGCTCAACCGACACGCCAGCGGCGTCCAGCGCCTTGGCATAGGCCGCGCCCTCATCGCTTAGGGGATCATAACCGGCCGTCGAGACAAAGGCTGGGGCAAGGCCAGACAGGTCCTTCACATCCAAGACTGACACCCGGGGATGGGCAACCTGACCGCCATCGCCAAACAGGGCGTCGCGAAAATAGATCATCCCCGCCTTGGTCAAGAAATGGCCCTCAGACAAACGGTCCATGGATTCGGTGGTGACGGTAAAGGTCGTAACTGGATACATCAGGACCTGCATGGCCAGGCTGTGCTTGCCATGATCGCGCAGGCTGATCGCGACCGAAGCGGACAGATTGCCGCCTGCAGAATCGCCGCAGGTGGCAATGCGAGCGGAATCAAACCCAATCTCGGCCGCATGCTCAAACGCCCATTCGGCGGCCGACAGGCAATCATCGTGCGAGGCTGGGAAGGGGTTTTCTGGGGCGAGGCGATAATCGACCGCCAAGACCCGATAGCCGGTCATATCGGCCAGCCGGCGGCAGACCGCGTCATGCGTATCCAGATCGCCAATCACCCAGCCGCCGCCATGGAAAAACACAATCCCCGGCGTCACAGCCGCCGCGCCCTCCGGCGTATAGAGCCGCACAGGGATGGCTCCGACCAGACCTGGTATGGTGAAGTCGCGGCTATCAACCGGGCCCATGGGCGGCTCATCGCCAAATTTGAGCGTGCGATAGACTTCGCGCGCCATTTCCGGCGGCAAGGTTTCCAGACCGGGCGCATCGGCCTCGGCCGAGGCATCGAGCATGGCCTTAAAATAGGGATCGAGCATGGCGGTATCCTTTCAAAAAATGGGGCTTTGGCGTTTAGAGGTTCATCACACTAGGCGAGGCATCGGGCGTAAACAGGCTAGCGACCAGGTCGGCGCGCCGTTCCAATGCCGCGCGCTGATTGACATAGCCCTTGTCGGTGATCTCGCCGCTATCGATGGAGGGCGGCTCGGTCAGTATGATCACGCGGCCAATCCGCCGCGACGAGCCGCCGGCGCTGGCGTTAAAGGCCCTGATCTTGTCCTTGAGCAAGGCAGCCAGTTTTTCCAGCGGTGTGCCGGGGCCGGGCTCTGCCGCCAAGGTCTGCAAGCCGGCCATGGACGGCCAGACCATGGCCCCGATAAACGGCTTGTCTTGGCCTGCGATCACGGCGTCATGCACATAGGGGCTGCAGGCGGCGACCAGATCGGGCCGCAAGGTCCCAACCGAAACCCAGGTGCCGCTATCGAGCTTGAAGTCCTCGGTGACGCGGCCGTCAAACAAAAGGCCCTTGGCCGGATCGGCGTCATCGACAAATTTGGCCGCATCGCCCAGCTTGTAAAAGCCTTCCTCGTCAAAGGCTTCGGCGGTCTTGCCCGGGTCATTGTGATAACCGCTGGTCACGGTTGGCCCCTTGACCCGAACCTCCATCTTGGTGCCATTGGGAACAAGCTTCAGCGTAATGCCGGGCAGGGGTAGGCCGACCAGACCCACCCGCTCGGTTTGCCAGTGCACCACCGTAATGCCTTGGGTTTCGGTTGCGCCATACATGGTGGTCAGGGCGATCCTGTGGCCCGTCTCGGCAATAGCCAAGGCCTGCATGCGGTCATAGACATCATTGGACAAGGTCGCGCCGCCATAGCCCATATAGCGCAGGTTCTTGAAGAAGGACTTGCGCAAGACCGGATCGCTTTCCATCGCATCGGCGAGCATGGAAAAGGCAATCGGTGCAGAGCCAAACACAAAGGGCGAGACATCATAAAGGTTCTTGATCGTGGTCTCAAATAGGCCCGCGATCGGCTTGCCCTCGTCCAGATGCAGGGTGCCGCCCGCCCACATTGTAGCGTTAAAGCCGATATTGCCCGCCGAAATATGGCTCCAAGGCATCCATTCCAAGGCCTGGGCGATCTCGGCCGGGTCTTGCGGCTCGCTGCGCAGGCCGTCTTGGCCAGCGATTAGGGCGCACATCATGGCATGGGTCTGGGGCACGCCCTTGGGCATGCCGGTCGAGCCAGAGGTGAATAAGTATTTGGCCACCCGCGCCGGGGTCAGGGCGTCGAACGCAGCCGGTAAACTGGCACCGAGCTTGGTCGCCTTGACATCGCCAAGATGGATCGCGCCCTCGCCTGTGCCATCGCCAGTGACAATGACGAGGTCAGGATCAAGGCCCTTGAGCGTCGCAATCGCGGCGGCAAACAGGTCGCCGGACTGGGCAAATACCACCTTGGGCGCAATTGTGGCATGGGCGTGTTTGAGCTTGCCATGGTCCGCCGAGATCAGGCTATAGGCCGGGCTGATCGGGGCCACAGGCACGCCCGCCGTATAGCCGCCCAGCATGACCAGGGCATGATCAACCGAATTGCCTGACAAGATTAGAACACTGTCCTTGGCACCCAGCCCCTGATCCAATAGCCATTGGCCAATACCATCGGCATCACGCTTGGCCTGGCCATAAGTAACCCCGACCCAAGGCCCATGCCCGGGCGCGCGCTGCAATATATAGGGCCGGTCTGGATGGGCCTTGGCCTTGTCGGCCAGCAAATGCGCAATCGTAAACGGCATATCGCCCGGCGCATGAGCCGAGGCGATCAGGACCGAACCATCGGCCCGCCGCTCAACCTCGACCAGGGGCCCCTTCATGGGCAGGGGCTTGAACGACGGCAAGGCCTTAGCCCCCCGCCCCGCGCCATCGGCTGGGGTCATGCTGCGTATCCTCCCGATAGGTTATCATTGTTTTCCTAGAGACTACGCCTTGCACGCGCCGCGTCAAATGGCTTGAAGCGGTTGAGGGCCAACTTCCTTAGGCGTCTTGTCTGACTTTACGTAATTCTAGGACGCAGGGACAAGGTCTTGCGCGACATAGCGGGCAACGACAATATCGGCCTCCTGCGCGCGTGCCTTGGCAATGACATAGCTATTTTGCATGCGCATCAAGGTGTCCATCGATACGCCAAAGGCCTTTTCAATCCTTAAGGCCATTTCCGGCGAAAGTGCCGCGCGTTGGTTCAAGACCGCCGACAAGGCCGGACGCGTTACCCCCAAAATGGCGGCCGCATGGGTGATGGATAGGCCAGCCGCATCAATAATCTCATGCTTGATAAAGCTACCGGGATGGATCGGCATTTTCATGCGGATGCCGGGATTGGTGCTCATGACTGCCTCGCAAGCCCGTGCGGACCCCGTTACCAATTTTTACGGCTCAAATTGAATCCGCCAACGTAAACTGTCAAGCTACGCTTTACGGCAGTTTCACCAGGCCCGGAATAACCTCTCGGAACTGGAAAAAGCCCTTGGTGGCGTGGGGCCAGGCGGTGGCGTCCCAGGCGCGGGTCAGCTCGGTAATCTGTATGCCCAAGGGCTCCAACTTGCGCCGGGTGGCGGCCAGGCGCTCGGCCACCGGGCCTTGGGGGGCGTGGGCGGTGACGATCTGCTCAAGGCCATTATCCTTGGCCCAGACCTGAAGACTGCTGACCCAGTCGCTATCGTCCAGCCTCTGGGCCGTCTGGCCAAACAGGGCGCTCGCCCGGGTCAGGCCATCGCTGAGGGCCGCATGGCTAAAACTGCGCGCAAGCTCGCCAGCATCGATCGGTGAGCGCAGGTCAACCGAGGAAAGCCCGGCGACGGCGGCGACATCACCGGGGCTCCAGGCCCAGGTCTCGGGGCCTAGGTCCTCATCCGTCAGCAAGACCCCGGTGCGCAGGCCTAGGTCATAGGCCGGGGGCGAACTCAGCGGCTCGATCTCGCCAATATCGTCCCAGTTCAGGGGCCTGGCATTATCATCGATAAATTTGCGCCTTGGGTTAAACCGGCCGCTGGTAAAGGCGGTGATATTCTCCACCGTGGCGAGATAGTGCTTACCCTGGGTGTGCAGGCCCGCAACCCAGCGCCAGGACAGGGTATTGGAGGCCGCATCGCCATCGACTAGGTGGCGCAGGAAAAAGTCGGCCCCCAGCTCCCAGGGCAGACGCAGCGAAAAGATCCAGATCGAGGCAAACCACATCCGAGCATGATTGTGCAAATAGCCGGTCTGGCGCAGCTCGTGGGTCCAGGCATCAAAACAGTCTATGCCGGTCTGGCCATCCACCGCCTCGTCAAATGCCGCTAAAAGGCTGGGTGACTTTTCCATGGCCCGCACCCGCCGGGTCACAGCCAGCCTATAGTCGCGCCAGACCTGGGGCCTTTGTTCCAGCCAACCCTTCCAATAGGTGCGCCAGGCCACCTCATGCAAAAACGCCCGCGCCTCGCTTTCCAGGTGCTGATCCAGCACAGCGCGGCAGACCTCAGCCTCAGTGATCAGCCGGTGGCGGATATAGGGCGATAGGCCCGATATGTTCTGGCGCTTGTCCGGGCCCCAGTCATAATTGCGCTCAAACGCATAGGCCTTACCCGCGCGCGGCACAAAGTCCGCCAGCCTTGCCAGACCAGCAGCCCGGCTGGGGACAAAATCAAAGGACAGGGCCTCTAGCGGCGGAGCGGGATGCGCATGATCAGACATGCGCCGCTTCTATTCTATTGGCTCAGCCTTGGCGAGCCTAGCCAAGCGCACATGTCTTGACCGAAAGGTCCCAAAGCTTGTCAGCAGCATCGCCGTCTAGCGCCCAGGGCTCAACCCCGACAAAGCGGACATCTTTTTGCCCCGGCACAGCTTGAGCGCAGTTTTCCAGATAAAGCCCGCCAATCCCGGTCAGTTCCGGCCCCACCGCCGCCCAGACCGAGGTCGAGGCGCCCTGTTCGGTGGTCTTAAAGCCATCAGCGACCTTGCCCGCCTC
>CANGEH010000157.1 GCA_947452665.1 Caulobacteraceae bacterium | reverse complement strand
GTGGGCCCAGGACCCGACCGGTCAGGTGATCCATGATGCCTATCACCCGGATGGTCGGCCGGTCGAGGAAAGCCCGCGCCAGGTGCTGCGCCGGGTTCTGTCCCTCTACCATGCCAAGGGTTGGGACCCTGTGGTCGCACCGGAGCTTGAGTTTTATCTAGTCGAGAAAAATGTTGATCCAGACTATCCGCTCAAGCCGCCGATTGGGCGGTCAGGTCGGCCTGAGACCGGGCGGCAAGGCTATTCGATCTCGGCGGTCAATGAATTCGATGCCCTGTTTGAGGACATGTATGAGTACTCAGAGCAGCAGGGCCTAGAGATCGATACCCTGATCCATGAAAGCGGTGTTGCCCAGATGGAGATCAATCTGCGCCATGGCAATGCGTTGGAACTGGCCGACCAGGTGTTTATGTTCAAGCGCACCATTCGCGAAGCGGCGATGGAGCATGAAATCTATGCCACCTTTATGGCCAAGCCCATGGCGGCAGAGCCAGGCTCGGCCATGCATATCCACCAGTCGATCGTCGATCTGGAAGGTCGGCACAATCTGTTTTCTGATAGCGAAACCGGGGGCCCGACCGCCCTTTTCTATAGCTTTATTGCTGGCCAGCAGCGCTATATGCCCGCCATTATGGGTATATTGGCCCCTTATGTGAATTCCTATCGCCGCATCAGCAAGGAATCCGGTGCCCCGGTCAATACCCAGTGGGGCTATGATAATCGCACCGCCGGTATTCGAGTGCCGCCGTCCGATGCCGCCAATCGGCGAGTTGAAAATCGGGTTCCGTCTTCAGATGCCAATCCCTATCTGGCTATAGCCGCGGTCTTGGCCACTGGATATCTGGGCATGATTGAAGGGCTCAAGCCCACAGCCCCGGTGGATACCGATGCTAATCTTCGCGGGGTCGAACTGCCGCGCAGCCTGATCGAATCGGTTACCCATCTTCAGGCCTGCGCGCCCTTGGCTGATATCCTGGGGGCCAGCTTCATCAGCGCCTATTCGCGGGTCAAGATGGCCGAGTATGAGGCCTTTATGCGCACGATTAGCCCGTGGGAGCGCGAATTTTTGTTGTTGAATGTCTGACCATGAGCTTTCGAAATAAGGGGCTGCCTGCCTCGTCCTGGTATACCGCCACCGCCCACCCCTCCCCCCGCCTGCCCGCGCTTCGAGGCGCACAAAAGGCGCAGGTCTGTGTTATCGGTGCTGGCTATACCGGCCTTGGCGCAGCGCTTGAACTCGCCAGCAAAGGCGTTTCTGTGATCGTGCTGGAGGCCGCCACAGTGGGGTCTGGCGCATCGGGCCGCAATGGCGGTCAGGTCCATCCTGGCCAAAGACGTGATCAGGCCTGGATCGAGCAGATCTTGGGCCCGGAAGACGCTAAGGGTCTGTGGCAAATGGCCCAAGATGCGCGGGCTAACCTAGCCGATCTGATTAAACGGTATGGCATTGATTGCGATTTTAAGCCCGGACTGATCCATGCGCGCCACCGCCCTGGCGGCGAAGCAACCGATCTTCGCGATATCGACCATATGGCCAAGGCCTATGGTTATGACCAGATCAGCCTGATCAGCCGGGACCATCTGGCCGAAGACCTTGGCACTGACGTCTATTATGGCGGCACCTGCGATCATGGCGGTGGCCACCTGCACCCACTCAATCTTGCCCTTGGCATGGCGCGCGCGGCCCGCGCGGCTGGGGCACAGATTTTTGAACACAGCCGAGCCCTAGGCTGGGCCAAGACGGCTAAGGGCATGCGGGTCAAGACTGCGATGGGCGAGGTGGTGTGTGACCAACTGATCTTGACTGGCGACGGGTATATCGACGGCTTATCGCCCGCAATCGATGCGCAGGTCATGCCGATTAATAATTTTGTGCTCGCAACCGCGCCCTTGGGCGACTTGGCCGATCAGATTATTCAGAGCGATATGGCCGTGGCGGACAGCCGTTTTGTGGTCAATTATTTCCGCAAATCGGCTGACGGCCGACTATTGTTCGGCGGCGGCGAGAATTATAGCCCCTGGTATCCGGCAAACCTGACGGCGTTTGTTCGGCGCCATATGCTGAAAATCTATCCAAACCTTATACATCATCCCATTACCCATGCCTGGGGCGGCGCATTGGGGATTACAATGACCCGAGTGCCCTTTGTGCGTCAGATCACGCCCGGCGTCGTAGCTGCCGCGGGCTATAGTGGTCAGGGCGTTATGTTGGCCCCGTATTTTGGTAAGATCTTGGCCCGGGCCAGTTTGGGCGAGATGTCCGGTCTTGACCTCTTATCACGCCTGCCGACCCCGCCGTTTCCGGGGGGGAAATTGCTGCGCTGGCCAGCCCTCGTCGCGGGTTTGAGCTGGTATGCGCTGCGCGACCGACTTTAATCGTCCTTAGGCGGCGGAGCGGCGGTAAAGGTTCGGATCAAGGTGGCGAGCAATTCTGGATTTCTCGAAAGGATTAAACCAACCAGTGTCGCCACAGCGGTGCTCACCAAAGGCTTGGCGCGGACAAGATCGAGCAATACGTCAATCAGAGGTGACGCCTCGGGCGCCCTTTGCCGTGGCTCGGGCCGCCGGACCGCGACTAGGGCCGCCAAGAGGGCCAGTATCGCAAAGGCGGCCGAAACCACGGCCGCGCTTCCTGCCGCGCCCATCACGGGCAATAACAGGGCATGAACACAAATAGCTAAGGCGATAACAGATACGCCAACGGCAGAGACGATGACCGCCCCCGCCGCCAGAGCCTTAAGAATCTTAGCTGTGATCACCGTTTACGCCCAGAACTTAATAGCAGGCCCAACAGAACACCGGCCCCGATAGCAGTGGCCATGGCCGTCACCGGCTTAGCGCGAACCTGGTCAGCGACATAGTGCTCGGCCGTCTCAACCCGCGCTTCGGCCTCATTCATATAGGCCTTGGACTGGGTCTGTACCGCCGTTAGGGCGCGCTTGACCGCAAGCTCAAGTCTTTGACCAAGGTCGGTCATCAGGGATTCGACGTCAATACCGTGCAGGGTAGAGTTGATGTCCTTAGCGGCGGTCTTGATAACCGTCTCAGCCGAGGCGTTTTCATGCATTCCCATAATCTTCTCCGAACACTTTGGAGCCTGGGCTCATCCTAGACCCTCGAGCCCGATAGGTACAGGGCCTGCGAAAGTGCGCCCTGATAAATGCCAGATGGGCTCAGTTTACGGGCCGCTCTACAGCGGCGATATTGCCGTCAACCTGCTTGTCATAGGGTGTAATGACGGTTTTGACTTTTGCTTTGGATCCGCTCGTCCTATTTTGACGCCATGGCCCAATTTGCGTTTACCCCCCCTGCCCAGCCCACCATTGCCATAGACGGCACAGACACCGTGTTTCCGGTTCGGCGGATTTATTGTGTCGGACGCAATTATGCAGCCCATGCGAGGGAAATGGGCGGCGATGATCGCGAGCCGCCCTTCTTTTTCTCGAAACCAGCCGACGCCATTGTTAATTGCCCGCCCGGCAAGACGGTTGCCATTGGCTATCCTAGCGCGACGAATGATCTGCACTATGAGGTCGAGTTGGTGGCCGCCTTGTCCAGTGGGGGCCGCGACCTGACGCCCGAGCAGGGTCTGGCGGCGGTTTTTGGCTATGGCATTGGCATTGATCTGACCCGCCGCGACCTACAAAACGGCTTCAAGGCCAAGGGCCAGCCTTGGGATGCTGCGAAGGGCTTTGATTGCTCGGCCCCGATCAGCCCATTACGGCCCGTGACTGCTTCAGGACACGCATCACTTGACGCCCGGATCTGGTTAAAATGCGACGGCGCGACCCGCCAAGACAGCAGGATTGATGCAATGATCTGGTCGGTGGGCGAAACCATAGCCCAATGTTCGCGGCTGTGGACCCTTGCGGCCGGGGATTTGATTTTTACCGGCACACCCGAAGGTGTTGGCCCCGTTTTACGCGGTCAAACCCTAGAGGCCGGTATTGACGGGGTTGGCGCCCTATCGCTGAGGATCGATCCCTAGGATATGACACTAGGGCCTTGGCCCTAGGCCTGATCCGCTGGCGGGGCCTTTTTATATTGTCACTTCACGCGCGTCCGCGGATTAGATGGATGCACTTGCACACAAGCGTAAACCCGGTTTAAGGCCATGCGTGGTTTGGATCGGAGACGGTATGATTAAGGATTTAATTCGCAAGAACCGCGCCTGGTCAGCCGCCAAGACTGAGGTCGATCCGCAGTTTTTCAAACGGCTCGCCTCGCAGCAATCGCCCGAATATTTGTGGATTGGGTGCTCGGACAGTCGCGTACCTGCCAATGAGATTGTCGGGCTTGATCCTGGCGAATTGTTTGTCCACCGCAATGTCGCCAATCTTGCCCCGCCGCAAGACGCCAATTACCTGTCGGTTCTGCAATACGCCGTCGAGGTCTTGAAGGTTCGGCACATTATGGTGGTTGGCCATTATGGTTGCGGCGGCATTTCAGCGGCCGTAGATGGCCAAAGACATGGGCTGATCGACCACTGGCTCCATCCGATCCGCGAAACCTATGACGAGAACCGCAAAGACCTAGACGCTCTTGCCGAAGGTCCCGAACGCCTCAATCGGCTCTGTGAGCTTAGTGTCATTCGGCAGGTTCGAAATGTGGCATCAGATGTGTTCGTCCAGGACGCTTGGGATCGTGACCAGGCCCTGTCGGTTCATGGCTGGGTCTATTCGCTCAATAATGGGTTGGTGACCGATCTTGGCGTCAGCGTCTCTAGTTTGATCGATTATCAAGCTCTGGTGGGCCGTCACCACCCCTAAGATTGCGGCCTCAAAGACTGATTTTCGGCAATTTGGGCCATCCCGCGACTGACTCTGATGTCTCGCCCGCAGGGGCGCCCTTAATGGCGCCAGGATCGCCGTGGGCGGCCCCGCGCGCGGTCAGCCCTAATGTTTAGGTAAATCGAGAATTTGCCGCCAAGCCCCACCCTGGAGCGCCTTCGACAATAAGGGATATCTATTTATTATCCAAAGATACTAAAAAAATATCGTTTACCAATCTATTGGTACCATTTTTATACCAGTTTAATATTTTTGATATCTAACGGACGGCAATAGATAGACAATCGATTGACAACGGCTATAAGTAAGTTATCGAATGATATCTAAGGATAGGCTCAGCTAGCCCGGCCTAGCTCCACCTAGCTAAAGCTAGCCCAAGGCAATCCCCAATCTAGACCCTAGTGCCGCGATCATTGTTTCAGGAGGGGCTCCGGCCCAGATGACATGCCAGTAATCTCATTCGTCAGTCCTAAGGGCGGCGTCGGCAAAACCACCTCGGCCGTATTGCTCGGCGGCCTATTGGCTGACAAGGGCGCGCCCGTCTCCATGATCGATGCTGACCCCAACCAGCCCGTTTCTTCCTGGGCCCAACTTCCGGGGCGACCTGAAAATCTGCGGGTTATTCGTGACGTGACCCAGGACACTGTGATGGATGTGATCGAGGAAGAGGCCCAGCGCTCGACCTTTGTCATATGTGACCTAGAGGGCACGGCATCCTTGACTGTGTCTTATGCCGTGTCGCGCTCCGATCTCGTCCTGATCCCGCTGCAGGGCTCCCATCTCGATGCGGCTCAGGCCGCAAGAGCGGTGAAGTTGGTCAAGTCGACAGAAAAAGCCATTGGCAGGCCTGTACCATTTGCGCTGTTTTTTAATCGCGTTAGCGCGGTGATTC
>CANGEH010000156.1 GCA_947452665.1 Caulobacteraceae bacterium | reverse complement strand
CTTGGTAAAGCGTGTGGCGGTGTTCACCTGTCCGGGCATCACATCGGATGGACCGGGTTCAAGCAAAACGTCGTCGAAGGTAAGCCCTTCGCGAATCTCCATGAGAACTCTCCGTTTTGCGGGCTGCGTATAGCGAAAGATCGCGCCGAGCGATAGGCCTATTGGCCCCTGAAACCGGTCGCGACCAGATAAACTTCTGAACTTTCAGCCCGGCTGGCCTTGGGCTTGACGTGTTTGACCTCATCGAAATGGGCCTTGAGCGCACGCAGGACCTGCTCCATCTCGCCGCCCTGAAAGGCCTTGGTGACAAAGGCACCGCCAGGCTTGAGGGTCTCAACCGCAAAATCCACCGCCGCCTCAATCAGGCCAACAATGCGCAAATGGTCGGTCTGGCGGTGGCCGGTCGTATTGGGGGCCATGTCGGACAAGATCACATCGGGCGGGCCGCCCAAGAGTTCGATCAGGCGCTCGCCGCAGGCTGGATCGGTAAAATCCATCTGGATCAGGTGGGCGGGCGGCAGGGCCTCGACCGGCAAGAGATCAACCCCGACCACAGAACTTGCGCCCCGGGCCATGGCGATCTGTACCCAGCCGCCGGGCGCACAGCCCAGATCGACCACGCGCTGGCCATGGCGCAGAAAATGGAAACGGTCATCGAGCTCGATCAGCTTAAAGGCGGCGCGCGAGCGATAGCCCTTGAGCTTGGCCTCAGTGACAAACGGGTCATTCAATTGCCGGGCGAGCCAGGCCTGGGACGAGGGCGTGCGCTTATTGGCCGTCTTGAGGCGCACAGCCTTGACCCGGCCGCCAGACTCCTGGCCACGGGTTGGTGCACGCACCATACGCTTGCGCTCTTGCGGGGGCTGTTCGGGGGGATCCTTACTCATGCGCCCTCTTAAGCCAATTGCACCGATTAAGAAACGTCTATGAGGCGGCGAGCTGAGCTGGGCGGCCGCCCCTGCGTCGCCTGCGGGTGCGGCGACGCGGCTTTTTGTCGGACATGAGCGAGAGAAGCAGGCCCTCGCGAAGGCCGCGATCGGCCACCCGCACCCGGTCACAGGGCCAGGCCTCCTGCACCGCCTGCAATATGGCAGCCCCAGCCAAGACCAGGTCAGAGCGGTCAGGACCAATACAGGGCTGGGCCGCCCTGCCCTCATTATCCAGCCTTAACAGGCCATAGGCCGCGGCCTCACAATCAGCGCGGCGCATCCATAGCCCGTCAACCAGATTGCGATCATAGCGCCTAAGGCCCAGATGCAGGCCAGCAAGCCCAGTAATGGCTCCGGACGTCCCGACCAGATGTGCCTTGCCGCTGTCGAAAATCGGCCGCATGGGTTCGGCCAGTTCAAAGGCCAAGATCCTTTGTTTGACGTCCTCAACCATGGCCCGGAACCAGCCCTGGCTATCGTCAAGCCGCTCTGGAAAGCGTTCGGCCAGGCTAACCACGCCAACCGGGATCGAAACCCAGGCCTTGATCGGCAAGGCCGAGGCGGAAAAATCGCGCACCCGCATATCCAGCCTTGGATCGGTCAGGTCAACCCAGGACAATTCGGTCGAGCCACCGCCGACATCGACCACCAGGGCCGCCTCAGCCGAGCGATCAAACAGGTTCAGACAACCGGCGACCGACAACTGGGCCTCTTCGCGCGGCGTGATGATCTGCAAGCGAATACCGGTTTCTTCGGCAACACGGGTGACAAAGTCCGGACCATTCTCGGCGCCGCGGCAGGCCTGGGTCGCAACGGCGCGTACCCGCACAGTGCGCCTGCGCTTTAGCTTTTCAGAACAGACCCTCAAGGCCGCCATAGCCCGGTCCATTGCGCCGTCCTGCAAGCGCCCGGTTTGGCTTAGGCCCTCGCCCAGCCGCACAATCCGCGAAAAGGATTCGACCACCCGAAAACCGGTCAGGGATGGTGTCGCGATCAAGAGGCGGCAATTATTGGTACCCAAATCCAGCGCCGCAAACAGGGGCGGATCATCAGGGCTGTGGCCCATATTATGCGACCCCTCGCGACCGGGACGGCCGTCTAAGGGGCTTGGTGCCTTGGTCATGGCAAAGCTCACGGGAGAGGCTGACAGACTCGCCGCCTCGTTTCGAGGACCAGTGTAACAAGTTGCCGCAGGGTCTGATAGCCCTAGATCAAAGCTTCAGATCATCCGCATCCTGCCTTTTGTCAGACTAAACTTCGGTGTATGAAAACCGCATGAGCACAAGACTCGCCAAATTTGCCATCGGCCAAGTGGTCAAACACCGGATCTTCGCCTTTCGCGGCGTGATTTTCGATGTGGATCCGTCCTTCAACAATACCGAAGAATGGTGGCAATCCATTCCCGAAGAAGTGCGGCCGCGCAAGGACCAGCCCTTTTACCACCTCTTGGCTGAAAATGACCAAAACAGCTATGTCGCCTATGTGTCTGAGCAGAACCTTCTACCCGACGAGACCGGCGAACCCGTCGGCCATCCCCACACAGCCCTGATGTTTGAGGGCTTTGACTCCGGCCATTACCGCCCAAAGACCAAGATGGCGCATTGATCCAGCTTACAAAGTACAATTAGTTTTCTTCTAGAATTTATTGAAAATTATAGAATTTATCGCCTAAATCTAATATTTCACACAAGGCATCTAGCGCCGTTTGGGCCTCAGTGATCAGGTGGGGATCGGCCAGGTCCTGTACGGCCAGCCTGTCGCGATAATGGGTCAAGGCCCAGGCTTCTAGCTGAGCATGCAAGGCGGGCGTTAGACATTGTGCAGCGTGGGTGGCGGCCAGTTCGGCGGGGGTCAGGACCACGCGCAGGCGCAGACAGGCCGGGCCTCCGCCATTATGCATGCTCTGGCGCACATCGACATAGTCCACCCGGCCAATCGGGCCATTGCTGGCCAGCAAGGCCTGGGCAGCCGCATAGGCACGCGGGTTTTCCTTAGCCTCGATCGGGGCCAGCAGCACCAACCGGTCCTCGCCAGGCAGGACTAAAAGCTGGCTGTTGAACAAATAGGACTGGATCGCATCGGCCAGCGGCAGGTCGGCTTGGGATATGGAGACAAATACCGGCTCGAACCGGCCAGCGGCCGCTATACGGATATCTGCATAAACAGTTTCGGTGTCAGCAAAGGCGCTTTGATGATGGAAAAGACAGGTGCGCGTGCCGACACAGACCACATCATTGTGAAACGCGCCGCCATCGATTGCGCCCTGGCCTTGCCGGGCAAACACAGCCCCGCCCGCGCCGTGGCGGCGGGTAATGGCTTCAAAAGCCTCAAGGGTCTGGCGAGCCGGAAACTGGCCGGGCCAAGGCTCCCAGACGCTGCGGCCATAGACAAACAGATTGACCCCAGGCGCGCCATGCTCGGCGCACAGGCGCACATGATTGGCCGCGCCCTCGTCAGCGAAATGTGACTGGGCGGGCAAGGGCTCATGCACCGCGAAATGGGCGGGATCGGCAAACAGGCGGCGCAGCGACCGCGCCGTCTGACCGCCTTCGAGACTACGATGCAGATTGGTCAAGAGATTGGCCGGCGTGAAATGAACGCGCCCATCGGCGGAATCCGCCGACGGCGTCACCGTCGCCGCATTGGCCGCCCACATGGCCGAGGCCGAACAGGCTGCCGCCGCTAGGGCTGGCGCTGTCTTCCAGGCGGCTTGCAGCACATTGGCATCTGAGCCTTCAAAACCCACGGCCCGCAAAAACGCCAGATCGGGCCGCGCCTGAGGCGGCAGAACAAATTGTGGCACACCCAGATCGGCCAAACGCCGCATCTTGGTCAGGCCTTCGAGCACAGCCGCCCTTGGATTGGACACCTGTCCCTTATTGCCCGCACTGGCCAGGTTGCCGGGTGACAGACCAGCATAGGAATGGGTTGGCCCGATCAGCCCGTCAATATTGGCTTCAAAAGCAATCTCAGAAGTCACGCCATCAAGCCTTTGATATCTTTCAATGTTGATTGAACCTGTTGAGATTCAAAACTCGCAATCGGATAGGCGCAATAATCGGCGGCATAATAAGCGCTAGGCCGGTGATTACCCGAGGCGCCAAGCCCGCCAAACGGCATACTGCCCGCCGCCCCCGTGGTTGGCCGATTCCAATTGACGACGCCGGCGCGGCTTTGGCTCAAGAATGTGTTCCAAACCGCAGGGTCATCGCTGATTACACCGGCAGCTAGGCCAAAGCGCGTAGCATTGGCCGCTGCGATCGCCTCATCCAGGCTGGCAACGCGCCGCACCTGCAGCACGGGCGCAAAGAGTTCCTCGTCAGCGACCTCATGGCCTGTGACATCCACAAGACCCGGACTGATAAAGGCCTCGGTTCGGCCCGCCACCGGCCCCGCCGCCAGCAGGACCTGGCCTGGCAGGCTGGCCGTCGCCGCCCGCGCCGCCTTGGCCGCACGATCGGAGATCAAGGGGCCCATAAACGGCTCGTCCACATCGTCCCAGGCGCCAATCCGCAGCCTTTGGGTCAAGGCAAGAACCGCATCGATCAGGGCATTGCCCGCAGCGCCTTGCGGCACGATCAAACGACGGGCACAGGAGCATCTTTGGCCCGTAGTGATAAAGGCCGACTGCACCACCAGAGCCGCAGCGGCCTGGGTATCGGCCACATCCCAGGCGATCAGCGGGTTATTGCCGCCAAGTTCCAGCGCCAAGATCACATCGGGCCGATCAGCAAAATGACGCCGGAAAAACGCCCCAGCCTGGGCCGAACCGGTAAACAAGAGGCCATCAATCTTTTGCTCAATCAGGGCAGCCCCGACCTCGCGCCCGCCCTGGACCAGATTGACCACGCCATCAGGAATGCCCGCCTCGATCAAGGCTTCAACGAGGGCATGCCCGGCCAAGGGGGTTTCTTCTGAGGGCTTAAAGACCACACAGTCCCCCGCCAGCAGGGCCGGAACAATATGCCCATTGGGCAGGTGGCCTGGAAAATTGAACGGGCCCAAGACCGCCATGACTCCATGGCCGCGATGGCGCAAGACCGCTTGGCCAAACGGCATGTCATTGCGCTTTTCGCCAGTGCGCTCGTTAAACGCGGCAATCGAGACCTCGATCTTGCCGATCATGGAACCAAGCTCGGCCGTGGTTTCCCAAAGCGCCTTGCCGGTCTCTTGCGACAAGGCCTTGGCCATTTGCGGCGTCCGGGCCTCGAGCACGGCCTTATAGCGCCGCATCAGGGCGATACGGTCATCACGGGACCAATCCGACCAGGCTTGAAAGGCGCGATGAGCCGCGGCAACGGCGGCGGCGACCTGATCGGGCCTAGCGCTAGCCTCTTGCCAAACCACTTGGCCCGTTGCGGGGTCAACAGAGGTCAGAACCGGGCCCGAACCCGCCTGCCAGCGTCCGTCGATAAATACGCCCTTGGTCATGCCCTATTCCTTGATCCGGATCAGATCGCCATTGCGCACACCAAGGACGTCAGCGACGTCGCGGCTGAGTGTGGCGGTTTCAGAATCGATGGCGACAGGTGCGCGCACCGCGCGGAAGGCCTCAAGTCGGCCACTCGAGATCAGGGCCTCGCTGGCATTGATCTCGGTCCCAATCTGCACGGTCCGCACAACCGCATCGCGCACAGTGCGAATATCGTCACGCTGACAAGCCACAGACGGACCACCATCAAAAATATCGATCAGGCCCTGATAGCGAAAACCTTCGGTCTCCAACATGGCCCGCGCCGCCTCACCCTCGCGGTGGACCATACCAAT
>CANGEH010000155.1 GCA_947452665.1 Caulobacteraceae bacterium | reverse complement strand
CGCGACCCATGACGAATTGCGCGACACCCTGGTGCCGCTGAACCGCAAATATCCGATTGCCGAACTGATGGCGGCGATTAAGGCCTATCCGGGCCTGTCCAATGCCAGGCGGGTGACGTTTGAATATGTCATGCTCAAGGGGATTAATGACAGCCTGGCCGATGCAAGAGCCCTGGTACAATTGGTGCGCGGCTTGCCTGCCAAGATTAACTTGATCCCGTTTAATCCCTGGCCTGGCTCGCCTTATGAATGCTCGGATTGGGCGACGATTGAGAAATTTGCCGCTGTGATCAATAAGGCCGGTTATGCCTCACCGATCCGCACGCCGCGGGGCCGCGATATCTTGGCGGCCTGCGGTCAGCTCAAGTCCGAGAGCGAAAAAATCCGCGCCAGCGCCCTGCGTCAGGCGGCTGACTAAATCTCTTTTTCAACACTTGTTCGAGCCGTGTCCATGTCCCCTGAAATCCAAGCCTTTACCAATGCCATTGCCATTGCCTTGGCGCATATGGGCCTGACCTTGGTGCTCTTGTTCGTCGGCGCCACGGTTTATGCCCTGATTACACCGCATAAAGAGATTCAGCTGATTCAAGAGGGCAATACGGCCGCAGCCCTATCGTTTGGCGGCATGATTGTCGCACTCGCCCTGCCGCTGGCCCTGTCCTTGGCAGGTTCTAACACCCTGGCCGAGGTTGGGCTTTGGGGCGTAATGTCGGTGGCCGTGCAGCTCCTCATTTTTCGTTTGACGGATATGCTGCTGGCTGGCCTTCCAGAGCGCATTCGCGAAGGCGAGCTCGCGGCTGCAACCTTGCTGGTCAGTGCCAAGCTGGCAACCGCCATGGTTCTGGCCGCCGCCTTGGCTGGCTGACCCGTCGCCCTGATGCATTTCCCAAAACTTCCCGACTGGCTGATCTATCTGGCTGTGGTTCTGGCCCTGATTATTGCCGCTATTGGCCGCCAAGAAAATGTCGATGCTCCGCCGCCGCCGCCCGTGAGTGCCGATGAGGCCGACGCCATGTCTTTGGACACCGGCGTGGCCGGGCATATTCAATTGCCGCCAGACTTGTCGCCATCGCGTATGAGCACAGCCTTTTCCGTCGCCGATAACGGCATTTGGCTAACCGCTCGCCACGGGGTCGAACACTGCGCCCGGGTGATTGTCATGGTTTCGGAAAGCCGCGGCGTGGTCGCCAGTGTCCGGCCTGTACCAAACCATGATCTTGCCGTTCTGATCACTAAGGGCGGGGCTCCGGCCCTGCCGCTGGCCGTGGCACCGCCTGCTCATCAGGGCGAATTGGCCTATCATCTGGGCTATTCTGGCGGCACGGCCGGCGAGGCCGCCAGCCGCTATCTTGGCCCCAATACCCTAGGCGGCAATAAGCGCGGCGAAGCGCCAAAACCGGTCTTAAACTTTGCCGAGGTCGGCCGCACCGAGGGCCTAAAGGGCCCGCTTTCCAGCTTGAGCGGCGCGCCCGCGCTGGATTTGAGCGGGCGGGTGATTGGCGTGACGCTTGAAGTCGCGCCGCGTCGGGGTCGGATCTATACCTCAACGCCGCAAAGCCTGACGGCGGCCCTAGCCATAGCCAAATCGGCCGAGGTGCCCGCCGCCTCAGCCGCCTTTGCAGTCGGCGAGCCGATCACAGTCGATAATTATGGCCGGGTGGGCGACACCTTGCGCCGGGACATGCGCGTGGTTCGGGTCGCCTGCCTCGCCCGCTAAAGTCTGGCCCGCTAGCCCTATTTCACCGCCCGGTTCTTGACCAGATCATCGACCACGGCTGGATCGGCCAGGGTTGAGGTATCGCCCAGCGCGCCCAACTCATTTTCGGCAATCTTGCGCAAGATGCGGCGCATAATCTTGCCCGACCGGGTCTTGGGCAGGCCCGGGGCCCACTGGATGACATCAGGCGCGGCAAAGGGGCCAATTTCCTGGCGCACCCACAAGATCAGCTCCTTGCGCAGGGCCTCGCTTGGCTCCAGATCATGGGCAAGGGTGACATAGGCATAGATACCCTGGCCCTTAATATCGTGCGGATAGCCAACCACGGCCGCCTCGGTCACGCCGCTATGGCCGACCAGGGCGCTTTCAATCTCGGCCGTGCCGAGCCGGTGGCCTGAGACATTGATCACATCATCGACCCGGCCGGTAATCCAGTAATAGCCGTCCTTGTCCCGCCGGCAGCCATCGCCGGTAAAATACTTGCCGGGATAGGTGGTGAAATAGGTGGTGATAAAGCGCTCATGATCGCCGTAAACGGTGCGCATCTGGCCAGGCCAGCTATCGGTCAGACACAGATTGCCCTCCACCGCGCCGTCCAGAACCTGGCCCTCGGCATCGACCAGTTGTGGCTTAACGCCGGGCAGGGGCTTGGTGGCTGAGCCGGGCTTGAGCGGGGTGGCACCGGGAAGCGGCGAGATCAGGGCAGCTCCCGTCTCAGTCTGCCACCAGGTATCAACAATTGGACAGCGCCCCTCGCCGACCACTCGGTGGTACCAGAGCCAGGCCTCAGGATTGATCGGCTCTCCAACCGAACCCAGCAGGCGTAAGGATTTGCGCGAGGTCTTGGTCACGGGCGCCTCGCCCTCACGCATCAGGGCGCGAATGGCGGTGGGGGCGGTGTAAAAGATCTCGACCTGGTGCTTATCGATGACCTGCCAAAACCGCGAGGCATCGGGATAATTGGGCACGCCTTCAAAGATCAAGGTAGTGGCCCCATTGGCTAGGGGGCCATAGACAATATAGCTGTGGCCCGTGACCCAGCCGACATCGGCCGTGCACCAAAACACGTCGCCCGGCCGATAGTCAAAAATTAGCTCATGGGTATAGCTGGCCCAGGTCAAATAGCCGCCAGTGGTATGCAAGACGCCCTTGGGCTTGCCGGTTGAGCCGGACGTGTAGAGAATAAAGAGCGGGTCCTCCGCCCCCATGGGCTCGGGCGCGCATTCGGCGGCTACGGTTTGGCGCGCTTCAGTATAGGCCACGTCGCGGCCTACCTGCATGGGTACGGCGGTGCCGGTGCGGCTAATCACCAAGACAGTGGTGACATCGGGACAGGATTTTAAGGCCTCATCGACATTGGCCTTAAGCGGGATCTTGCGCCCGCCGCGCAGGCCCTCATCGGCGGTAATGATGACATGGCTGTCGCAGTCCTGCATGCGCCCGGCAATCGAATCGGGCGAAAAGCCGCCAAACACCACCGAATGCACCGCCCCGATCCGGGCGCAAGCCAGCATGGCATAGGCCGCTTCTGGGATCATGGGCATATAGATGGTGACCCGGTCGCCCTTTTTGACGCCCCGGCTCTTGAGCACATTGGCCATGCGGCAGGTTTCTTCATAGGCCTGGCGATAGGTGATCTTGGCGCTTTGGCCAGGATCATCGCCCTCCCAGATAATCGCGACCTCATCGCCGCGCGTCGCCAGATGGCGGTCTAGACAATTGACGCTGGCATTGAGTACGCCATCGGCAAACCAACGAATGCGAAAATCTTCGCGCTTGAACGACACATCCTTGACCACGCTAAACGGCTTGATCCAGTCCAGCCGACCGGCAATGCCGCGCCAAAAGGCGTCTGTATCCCCGGCCTCATGCGCTAGGGCGGCCTCATAGCCCGCCGTGTCCATATGGGCGCGCTGGGCCCAAGCGGCGGGAACGGCAAAGACTTGATCAGGATGCGACACAGGGGTTTCTCCGCTATTCTCGTTTTGAGCGAAGTATGCCGACCAAGCGGCCTCTGGCAAGGTGGCGCAAACATTCTGTTGAGACGGGGGCGTGACGCCAAGCGCTTGCGGGTCTAAACCAAGGCCATAGGGAGACTGCCACATGCTGCTGCATCAATCGACCTGGCCTGAGATTGAGGCCTTTTTGACCCGCTCCAAGACTGTGATCATTCCGATTGGTTCGAATGAACAACATGGCCCCACCGGCCTTTTGGGCACAGACTGGATGTGCCCAGAAATCATTGCCACCGAGGCGCAAAAATCCGCCGATATCCTGGTTGGCCCGACCTTTAATATTGGCATGGCCCAGCACCACCTTGGCTTTCCCGGCACAATCAGCCTTAGGCCCTCAACCTTTATCGCCGCGATCGGCGACTGGACCCGGTCCTTGGCGGCGCACGGTTTTGACAAGATCTATTTCTTGAATGGCCATGGCGGCAATGTCGCCACGATTGAGGCGGCGTTTTCTGAGCTCTATGCCGAGGCCTCGTTTTTGCGCCAGCCGCGCGGCTTTTCGCTGAAACTGCGCAATTGGTGGGACCTAAAGGGGGTCTTAAAGCTGGCCAATGCCCAGTTTCCGGTCGGCCATGGCAGCCATGCCACCCCGTCGGAAATCTCGGTGACTCAATGGGCCTATCCTGATGCGATCAAGACCGCCGATTATGAGCCCAAGATCGCCCCGACCGGTCCGATCCGCGAGGCGCTGGATTTCCGCGCCCGCTATCCCGACGGCCGCATGGGTTCTGACCCGGCCCTGGCCAGCCCGCAAAAAGGCGGCGAACTGGTCAAGCAGGCTGCATTAAGCCTGATTGAGGAGGTCGCTAGTTTTGGCGGCGAACCCTTCTTAGTCTAGGCCACGATCACGTTTGGGCCATCCATCCTGACCGGCCAGGCGCTCAAGCCTTGACCCGCGCATGGCCCAGACGTGCAGATCCCGGTTGAAGGCTCAAACAAGGCGCCATGCGCGCTGCAGATAATCTTATCGCCCGTCTTGGTCAGATAGCGGTCGGGCTGCCCCGCCAATGGCCAGCCTGCATGCGGGCAATGGTCAATATAGCCCAGCACGCGATCGCCGCGCCGAACGACAAAGCCCAAAAACAGGGCCTCATCTTGGCGAAACACAAACCCCTTGGCGCCGGGATCGGCCAGATCGCTTAAGGCGCAGAGCAAAGTGCCCGGTTTTGGCTGGGCCGGGTTCAGGCCAGCCCCCCAAGGCTGATCTTCCAGGGCAAGATTTCGCGGCGCTCAAACAGGCCCGCCAGGGCGTAGGGGTCCTGATCGGCGAAGGCGCTGACCTTGGCCTGATCATCGGTTTCAAACACCAAAATCGATCCGGCCATATTGCCCTCATCGTCCAGGATCGGACCGGCGACCTTGAGCGGCAAGGTGTGGTCGCGCACATAGGCCAGATGCGCCTCGCGTGTGGCCATGCGCAGGTCGAGCGAATCTGGGCGGTCGTGGCAGATCAGGACATAGAGGGCCATTTTGGAATCCTTTGGGCTTTAATTATCAATTTCCGAGCGCAGGGGCCGCGATAACAGGGCCGCTATGGCCGTGTCCAGATCGGTTTCGCCGGCCAATACACCCGCGACCGCCTCGCAAATCGGGGTTTCGACCCCAAGCTTGGCCGCCAGGGCCCTAACGGCGGGGGCCGAGGCCACGCCTTCTGCGACGCTAAGCTTGCCGCTCAAGGCCTCATTGAGGCTTTGCCCGCGCCCAAGCGCCAGACCCACAGTCATATTGCGCGATTGTGGGCTGGAACAGGTCAAGACCAGGTCGCCAAGGCCGCAAAGCCCAGATAGGGTTTCGGCCTCCGCCCCCAGGGCTAGGGCCAGCCTAGTCATTTCGGCAAAGCCGCGGGTTAGGACGGCGGCATGGGCACTGCGGCCAAGGGCGCGGCCCTCGACCACGCCGCAGGCTATGGCCAAGACATTCTTCACCGCCCCGCCAGCCTCTGCCCCAATCAGGTCATGGGACAGATAGGGGCG
>CANGEH010000154.1 GCA_947452665.1 Caulobacteraceae bacterium | reverse complement strand
TGGCAATAATTTCAGGACCAATACCGGCCGGATCACCCAGGCTTAGGGCCAGCACTGGCCCGGTCACCGGGTTTCGATCGTCGCCGAATTGCGCAGGTCGCGCAAATAGCGCTTGGAAATCATCGCCAATTGCTGGCCGATCATGCGGTTTTCGATCTCTTCCTTGGTCGGGGCCTTTGAGCCGCCTTGGCGCTTGCCACAGACCGCAATCAGATGAAGACCGGCTGGCGTGCGGATTGGGTCGCTCACCTGACCGACATTCAAGGCCTCGGCGGCTTCACGAAAGGCCGGTGCCAGATCCTTGATTTCGGCCTCGCCCAGATCCCCGGCAACCACGCCTTCGGCCTTTGCGGCAACCGATTCCATATCGGCGCAGGACGAAATCTTGGGCTTGAGCGCGACCAGCTTGACCCAGGCCGCATCTAATTGCTGTGGGGTCGCATCCTTAGAAACCCGGATGGCCATTTGTTTGAGGTCAACAAGCGCCGCCTTTGCCCCCGTCCGCTTTTCGCGCAGGAAGAGGATATAGACCCCGTCCTTGGTGGTAATGGGCTGAGACAATTGGCCGGGGCGCATCTCGTCAAGGGCCTGTTGCAATTCCGGCGCCAAGGTCCCGCTTGATACCCAACCCGCATCGCCGCCGGTCGCGGCGGTTGAGGCAGAAGAGAACTGGCGAGCAACAGCGGCAAAGGGGGCGCCTTGCTGTAATTGGGCGATTAATTGCTGGCCACCGCGCACGGCATTATCCAGACCGCCGGTCCGTACCGGATCGATAAAGATTTCACTCATCAAGAATTGGGGCTTGGCGGCGGCGGCATTGATCTGGGCCAGCTGGGCCTCAATCTGGTCATCGCCCACGCGCAGGCGCGAACCATAACGGCCATTGATCCAACGCTGCCAGCTGATTTCGGCGCGCAGCTGATCCTTCAGGGTGCTTGAACCAACCCCTGCAGCCTCTAGCGATTTGAGCAATTGCGGGCCCGATAGGCGGTTTTCTTCCGCCATCCGGCTGATCTGACGATCTATGTCCTGCTCATCGGCAATAATGGTGAATTTTTGCTGCTTTTCGACGCGCTTTAGCTCCTGAATTTCCAGATGCTCGTCGACGAGCGCACGCAGGGCTTCGCGCTGGATCTGCGGCATGTTTTCTTCGGTCGGCTGGACCCCAGCGGTGACGATCAACAACATGATCCTTTGGCGCAGGTCATAGGTCGAGATGATGCTGTCATTGACAATCGCGGCCACACCCTCGCTGAGGGGGCTTATGGCGGCGGCCGGACTGGCAGCCGGTTGGGCCTGGCTGGCTAGGGGCCATGCTGTGATTGCGGCAACAGACAGGGCTGCTGCCAGTGCCATTTTGTAATTTGCCTTAAACGCCCGCGTCATGAATTTTGTTCGTCCTTTTGAGTGCCCGTGTGACCGGACTTAGCGGTCGTCATAGTCCCTGTAGCCTGCATCGCCCAATGTGGCGAGAGATAGGCGAATAAGCACATTGTCTGATGGACCCAGGGTCCGATTAAAAGTTTCTTCGCGTTGATAGACGATTTCTAGCCGTGTGCATTCGTCTTTGTATAGCAGACCAAGTTCGCGTGTGCGCCAAACCTTGTTTTCAAGGTCACGAATGGCCGCAAAGGTCAGGCCCCAGGTCTTGGATAGATAGATTTCGCCAGCGCCTTGAATATCGCGAACCTGAACCCCGGTAATATCGGTCTTGTCGCTGAGATAACGGACATAACCACGAAGTTTGGTCAAAGCGAGATTGGCCCCGGCCTCTTGGCGGCGAATGGCTAGGGTGTCGGAATCAAGTCTTGTGCGGGCAAATACCGACAGGCCGGTGATCGGGCTGATGGTCGCCGAGGTCACCCAGTCTGACGCCGCCTGATTAAGGCCGGTACGGACGGGCATGGTCAGGTCTTTTTTGGAGCGGTAACTGCGGCCAATCAGGAAACGCGCGGAATGGTCTGCGCCCCAATCGACCGTGGTTCGGACGCCCAGATTGAACCTTTGGCCGCCTTCATAAAGGTCAAAGCCTGGATAGCGGTTGGGTTCGAACAGGTTGGTTTCGTTAAAGTCGAACGAGATACTGTCCTCGTTCGGGATCCGGCTATCGCGTTTGGCCGACGGCGATAGGGCGATCTGAGCAAGCGGCTCGACGATCACCGTGGCATTGCCAAAGTTTCGCATCAACGGATAGCTGACATCCATGCCCACCGTGCCCATGCTACGGGCAAGGCTCTTGGCCTTTTTGTCGGCGGCTGAAATGTCGGCAATATTGTAATAATCGCCCCGAATATCGATAAAGGGCTCAAGCCTTAAGCCATTGGCAAAGGTGGTGATCTTGCGCCAGTCACCCTCGCCGGTCAGGCGGCGGCTGTCTATGCCCGGCTGGCTCGCCGATAAGGGCGATTGATCGCGGAACAGGGCCACACCGCTTCCGCGCAGCCGCAGACGTCCGCCAAGGACTGGGTCTTTCGGCTCATAGCGCGCCTCAACCAAGGGCGCGGCGACCGGTATGGCGTGATTATTATCGCCGATCCGCAAGCCCTGAAAGCTTAAGAGCGACATGGACACATAGCTGCGGTCAGATTGTTCAGTCGCGAAGATCTGGCTCAGCAGGCGGCGGCTATCGGTATTATAAAGGCCGCGATTGTCCTGATAGACCCGCCCAACATTGTATTTATCAAAAATCAGCGGGTCAGAGGCGCGCTCAAGTCCAAAGCCCCAGTCCCAGTTTTTATTGATATTGAACTTACCCTTGGCCAGGACATAGCTGCGCGAGGTATCGGTCCCGATCTTTTTCAGGTCGCCATTAATGGTCTGTATGTCCTGATCATGGGTATAGCCAAGCCGGGCCTCAACCTGACCTGAATAGAAGCGCTTGCGCCATTCCAGATTTACAAACGGATTGACCTTGGAATTGATCTGCGGGCTGATGATCAGGTCTTGCGATGGCGAAATGACCAGCAAATAGGGCTGTTCATAGCTAAAGCCGCGACGCCGTGAATTTTGGATCTTGGGCGGCAACAGACCGGAACTGCGCTCGGCCTGAGGGTCTGGGTGCCAAAACACCGGGGCGTAAAACACAGGCACGCCCAGAACCTTGACCACCGCATTGCGATAATAAACCAGTTGACGCTGGCGGTCCTGAACAATTCGGTCAGCACTGATCGACCAGCTTGGTGTCTTGGGCGCACCGGTCTTGGAGCAGATGTCACAGGGCGTATAAATGGCGCGGTTTAGTTCATTGACCGTTTCAGAGCGGCGAACAGCCGAGGCGGCGGCGAACTTGATATTCGGGGCCATGACCGTGGAAAAGCCATAGGCGACGCCAGCTTGCAGACTATTATCGAGGGTAATCTCTTCGGCCGACTGGGTTGCGCCATCATCGGCAATGATCTGGGCCTTGCCCCGCGCTGTGACGATCCCGGTCCTGATATTATAGATCAGTTCCTGCGCCCGGATGGTGCGCCCCTGATAGCGCGCCTCGACATCGCCGCGGGCGGTAATGATCTTGGCATTATCATCGCGAATGACGGTATTGGCTTCTAGGTAAAAGCCATTGTCGCCTAGGCCATCATCCTCGCTTGCCACGGCAACGGCCGCTGGAAGCGCCGCCGCAGTCATGGGCAGGCGCGCGACAGGGCCTGATTGCGCCAAGGCCGTATTGGCCGCAAGCGCACCAATGGCAGCCCCGCACAACAGCATGATGCGCCGGTAGGGGCTCTGGGCTGGCGGCCAATCCTGCATCCGTCTTGTTCCTTCCGGAGTATCCCTGTGACCCAAGGCCGACTCACTTGCGATAAGATCAACCATCTTCGGTATAGCAAAGAAGTGTGAAGCCGGACAAAAACGCCAGCACAGGCGGGGTCCAGGCCGCAGCGAACGGCGCGATCACCTCCGACTTGCCCAAGGCCCCGCAAAAACTATTGAAGAAGAAAAACACAAATCCCAAGGTCGCCCCGGACCCGGCCAGGGCGGTCAGTCCGCCCAGCCGCATCAGGCGCAAAGAAAATGCCGCCGCCAATATCGACATGGCGGCAAACAGCAGCGGTGTGGCCAGCAATTGCTGGAAGCGCAAGCGATACGCCGTGGCAGAAAAACCTGCCTGTTCTGTGCGTGAAATAATGTTTGGCAAGCCCCAGAACGCAATCGTGGTCGGCGGTGCAAACCTAGCGAGCGCCGCGCGCGCATCGAGCGTGGAGGGAATGACCAGGCTATCATAATTAACTGCGCCGGCGCCGGGGGTGGCTTCCTTGGCACCGATCAATCGCCAATCCTTACCAACCAGGCGCGCTTCTTGCGCTTCAATGCGACGGGAAAATTCAAGATCGCCCCTGGCATTGACGGTCGAAATAAACAAGGACACCCCATTAAGCCGAACGGTCGAGCCGACCATGTCGCGGCTGCGGGCGCGGATCACCATCTGGCTGTGCTTGTCGCCTTGCCGTAGCCAAATATCCGAGGGCGCGGCGGCGAGATAATTGCTCATTAAGTTATCCCTCAAGGTCTCAAACCGCGCATTGGACAAGGAGGCCAGAGGATTGAGGGCTATTACGGTTGTCAGGCCGATGACAAAGGCCGCCCCTGCGGCTGGGAAAATGAACCGCCAGGCCGAAACCCCGGCCGCACGCATAGCGATGAGTTCGCTACGCCGGTTCATATCGACAAATGCGGCCAGCGTGCCAAACAAGAATACGAACGGTAAAAGCTGCAAGATTACGGCCGGCGACTTCAACAGGGTGAGGCCAAAAATCTCGACAAAATTGGTATCGGCCCTTACGCCCACCGAGCGCGACAATTCCACAAAATCAATTAGAAAGACAACAAGGCCGATAATGATGAGCGCGCCTAGGACCGCCATCAGGGTCTGGGCTAGCACATAAGACTCAAGGCGGGTCAGGCGCTTGCGCATCAGGCATTCCCCAATGGCGTCAGCCCACGCGGCAGGCCGACCGGGCTTAGGGTGCGAGATTTTTGCCAGAAAATCTGGTTCAGGCCCCAGATCGTCGCACCGATCGGCACCAGATATTGGACAATGTTTAGCCAAATACTGTCATCGCACCCGGCCTGTACCGCAAACCCGACAATCCGCACCATGGCCGCTGCCGCGCTGAAAATCGCAATCCGGCGCGTATAGCCCATGCGACTGAAAGACCCGCCAATCACAGCCGCAAGCGCCATGGCCATAAAGGCAATATTATAAAGTGGGGAGGCTAGGCGCGAATGGGCCTCTGCAATCAGCTTGGTCTGGTTGCGCTGTTCCCAGGCCTGAGTCAGGTCGGGAAAAATCAGTTCGTGCAGATAGCGGTCGGAAATCTTGTAGTGAACCATCTCATAGGTGTTCATGAATGGGGATAAATTGAAATTGTATTCGCCAAATTGCAGAAAGTTTAAAACCCCGGCGCTAGACAATTCCTGATTAGAGCCATCACGCATGATCAGCATGGGCACGCCGTTTTGCTTGCCGATCTTACCCTGACGCGCAAAAAAAGTGCTGGCGCCGCCACCGGGTTTTTCCTGATGCAGGAACATGTTTTTCATAATGCCCTGCTGATCAATGCTCTGGGCATAAATGGTCAGGTCGGCGGTTGGCTGGCGAAACTCGCCCGCCCGCACCAGCGAGGCGGCCAGATCGGTACGGACGGTAAACAGCGCATCACGCATATTGCGATAGGCCAGCGGCTGAACCCACAGATTGATCAGCAGCGATAACAGGGTGGCCAGGCTGGCCAGCTTGATCGC
>CANGEH010000153.1 GCA_947452665.1 Caulobacteraceae bacterium | reverse complement strand
CCCAAGATAGCGACGTGGTTACGGAAGCGGGCGATGATGAGGGTTTTCAGCCTGATGTGGCCTTAAAGGGCGGCGAGATCATCAAGGGCCCCGGCTGGACGTTTGAAGCCATCCATACGCCTGGCCATACCTCCAACCATATCTGTTATGCCCTGGCCGAAGAAAACACCCTGTTTTCGGGCGATCACATAATGGGCTGGTCGACGACCGTGATCACGCCGCCCGACGGCGATATGGGCGATTATTTTGCCAGTCTCGATGCGATCCAGGCCCGAAATTTTGCCACGCTTTGGCCAACCCATGGCCCGGCGATTACCGAGGTTAGGCCTTTTATCCAGGCCTATAGCGACCACCGCCGCGCGCGTGAGGACCAGATTTTGGCGCAATTGGCGAACGGACCGGCCAGCATATTGACCATGGTGCCGATCATTTATGCCGCTGTGGATTCGCGCCTGCATCCCGCCGCTGCCCGCTCAATCCAGGCGCATGTGATCCATATGGCCAATCAGGGCCGCCTGGTCTGCGACGGCCCTGTGGCACTCGATACGATTTTGCGTCTAGCCGCTTAAGGCCAGTCTATTTGACAAGCGCGGCCCGAATGGCGGTGATGCGCTTGCAATTGGCCCCCAGGTCGGACAAGCCGACCCGGCTGATCGAGCGCAGATCAATGCGGGTCGTGCCCTCGGACGGGACAATCCGCGCCACCACATCGTCTTTAAAGCCATAAAGGGCGCTGGTGGCGACAGCCTCGATCCGCCCTTGAGCCGGGGCCTCGGTGACAAGGGTCAGGCCTGCGCCGGTGAGGGCCGCCTTGACCTTGTTAAAGGCGTCGGGCGCATCGCTGGTCAAGACAATCGGCTTGGCCTCTGGGCAGGCCTTGGCATTGAGATCAGCCACCCGCTCGCCCGGTGCGCCATCCTTGCCCGGACCCCGCGGATCGGCCTCAACCGGGTTAGACTCAGCACCCCGCGCCGTCATAACCGCAGGCGAAAACGTCAAGGGCGTGGTCCAGTCCGTGGCCACATCATGGATCATGGGCACGCTTTTGGCCGTGTTCATAAGACCAACAAAGCCGCCCATGACCGCCAAGGTCACGACTAGGGGCAATAGACCCTTGAGCCAAAGCCCCTTGGCATCAACGATCAGGGCCAGAACCAGGGCCACCAGGCCCGTGGCAAGACCCAGCATGGCCAATAAGGGTGGGCCCTTAAAGGTCATGAGCCCAAACCCAAGCTTCCAGTCCAACAGGCCGGTCTTGGTCGCCACCGCCCCGATCAAGATGGAGGCAATCGGCAATATGGCAATCACCAGCGCCACGCTCAGATAGGTCTGGGTGGCCTTAAGACTTGGTTTCATCGGTCCGGTTCTCCTGAATAGGCCCTTCTAGGACCCTAGCGCGGTTTGGAAAGCGATCAAGCCGTCGGCAGCTTATAGGTCTCAAACTGTTGGCGCAGGACCTTTTTGTCGATCTTGCCGGTTGCGCCGAGCGGGATGTCATCGACAAACACGACATCATCAGGCGTCCACCATTTGGCGATCTTGCCCTCTAGGAAGCTTAAGAACTCATCGCGGGTCCCGGACTGCCCTTCCTTGAGCTTGACCAGCAATAGGGGCCGCTCGTCCCATTTGGGATGGGCAATACCGATCACGGCCGCAAGAGCTGCCTTGGGATGGCCAACGGCAATGTTTTCAATATCGATCGAGGAAATCCATTCGCCGCCCGACTTGATCACATCCTTGGCGCGGTCGGTAATCTGCATAAAGCCGTGGTGGTCAATCGTGGAGACATCGCCCGTATCGAAAAAGCCCTCTTGGTCGAGGATATCACCGCCTTCTTGCTTGAAATAGGCGCTGGCAATGATGGCGCCCTTGATCTTGAGACGCCCAAAGGTCTTGCCATCATGCGGCAGACGCTCGCCCTCGTCATTGGTCAGCTTGAGCTCAACGCCGGAGCAGGGGCGGCCCTGTTTCAGCTTGAACGCAATCTGCTCTTCACGGCTCATGGCCGCGATTTCAGGGGTTGGGGTCGACATGGTGCCCATGGGCGAGGTCTCGGTCATGCCCCAGGCATGGGTGACATCGACGCCATAATCATCGGCAAAGGCGCGAACAATCGCCTCTGGAACCGCCGAGCCGCCAATCACAACGCGCTTCAAGGTCGACAGCTTGCTATTGGTCGCCTGCAGGTGCTGGAGCAGCATTTGCCAGACGGTCGGGACCGCCGCCGAGAAGGTAACGCCCTCGGTTTCCAGCAATTCATAGATTGAGGCCCCGTCCATCTTGGCCCCGGGCATGACCAGCTTGGCGCCAACGGCAGGCGCCGAAAACGCTATGCCCCAGGCATTGGCATGGAACATGGGCACCACGGGCAAGATCACATCCTTGGCCGACAGGGCCATGACATCAGCCTGAAGTGCAAACAGGGTGTGCAGATAGTTGGAGCGGTGCGAATAGAGCACGCCCTTTGGATTGCCGGTCGTGCCTGAGGTATAGCAAAGGCCAGCAGCGGTGTTTTCATCAAACCCGCCCCAGGCAATGTCAGGACTGTTTTGCTCAATCAAGGTTTCCAGCGCCACAGGGGCCGCGCCCTTGATCGTCAAATTGGCCTTGGGCATGTGATCTTGATCGGTCATGACCACAATGCGCTCAACCGTCGGGCACTGGCCAATAATGCCTTCCAGGATTGGCAAAAAGGTCAGGTCGGTAAAGATCACCCGGTCTTCGGCATGGTTGATAATATAGACCAGTTGCTCGGGGAACAGGCGCGGATTGAGCGTGTGACACACAGCGCCAATGCCCATAATCCCGTACCAGACCTCGATATGACGGGCGGAATTCCAGGCCAGGGTCGCGACCCTGTCCCCGGTCTTGATCCCCATGCCCAAAAGCGCATTGGACATGCGCTTGGCCCGGTCATGAATATGCGCATAGGTCGTGCGGACAATCGGCCCCTCAACCGAACGCGAGACGATCTCGCGATTGGGGTGCCAGATCTTGGCATGGTCCAACAGCTTGTCGACAGTCAAGGGCCAGTTCTGCATCAAACCAAGCATGGTCATTTCCCCTAGAATAAATTTTCGAAGCGGACACTATTGCGCCGCGCGGCGCATGGCAAATGGCCGGTTAGTGCAATTTCAAAATAGCTTGATCAGAGGCTGTGCGCACCCAGTCCATCGGTCCCGCATCTTGAGCCAATTGCAGATCCAGAACGGCCACATCCGCGTCTGAGGCATCGTTTGTTCGCGCCGCAATTCTGGCCTGCAATAAGCTGGCGGGGGCCTCCAGCCATAGCCCTTCAAAGGCTACGGCATGTTCGGCGGCCAGAGCCCTGACCGCATCACGCTCGGCGGGCCGCAAAAACACCGCATCGAGCACAACCGACTGCCCGGCCTTCAGCATCAAGCCGGCCTCATGCAGCATCTGGCCATAGACGCGCCCGCTCTGATCGGGCCCATAGGCCTCACGCGGCAAGGCTTGGCGCGGCGCGCAGCCCCAGAGCCGTTTGCGGATCTCGTCAGAGCGTAAGATCACAGCCTGAAGCGATGGGGCCAAATTGCGGGCGGTAAAGGACTTGCCCGATCCCGACAGCCCCCCAATGGCCATAAGGCTTAGAGGCTTGGGCTTAAGGTGATCTAGGCCTGCCTGAACATAGGCTTTTGCCAGATCGGCCTGCCCCATCTGGGCACTGACATGGGCCCTCACCCCGGCCCGCACCGCCAGCATCAGGGGCAGAGCCGCAAGCCCCTCAAAAGCCGCATCGCCAAAATCGCGCGCGGCCTGGTCCAGATAGCCGCTCAAGACCCGCACGGCACCGCCCTTATTGCCGCGAAACACAAGGTCCATCAGCAAGAAGGCCAAATCATATTGGATATCGGCATCGCTAAGCTGGTCATTAAACTCAATACAGTCGAACAGGACCGGCTGGCCGTCTTCAATAAACAGATTGCCCAGATGCAGGTCGCCATGACAGCGTCGCCCAAGGCCAAGGCCCTGGCGACGATCGAGCAAGGCCGCCCTAGCCGAAAATTCTGCATCCGTCGCGGCGATTAAGGCCTCAACATCCGCCCCGCCTAAAACCTCGCCAAGGCCCCGCATCAATAGGGCATTGGAGGTAATGGTATAGCCAAGCCCCCCAGCCCCGCCGCCTTGCGGGCGCGGGTCGGCATGGGCATGAAACCCCGCCACCATCCGGCCAAGCCCCTCGGCCAGATCGCCTTGCACCCCCTGCGGCTGATTGGACAAAACAGTTGTCTCGTCAAACCGGCGCATTTCCAGCGCCCATTCGATAACCTGCCCAGCGCCGCCAAGGCTCAAAGCGCCATCGACCGTACGATTAATCGTGTGCAGGGCGCGATAAACACTGGGCGCAACTGGCTGGTTAAAGGCCAGCTCCCGCTCCAGCGCCCATTGTCTCTTTTCAAAGCTGGAAAAATCCAGATAGCCCAGATCAACCGGCTTTTTCAGCTTGAAGGCCTGGTCACCGGCCAGAACCACCACCGCGCAATGGGTCTCGATAACGCGGTCAACCTTCAGGGCACCGCCTGCCCCAGCACGCATCCAGTCTATGACCTCTAGGCAGGTGTCTTTTGGGTCGTGGGCGGCCATTGGTCCTAACCTTGCACGTCTGTCGCGGGCGATTTGGTGTCCAAAAACGTGGCTATGGCCTCAAGCGCATCGACCAGGCCAAGGCGCTGGATTTCAACGCCTTCGGGCAGGCTGGAAAACAGGCGCGTCGGGGCGGCGGCATCGAGCATGACAAACACCCCCTTATCATCGGCGCGGCGGATCAGGCGGCCAAAGGCCTGGGCAATGCGCGCCCGTGCGACAGAATCGTCATAGGCCCGCGCGCCAAACCGCTCGCGCCTGGCCTTGTGCAACATGTCGGGCCTTGGCCAGGGCACCCGGTCAAAGGCCAATAGGCGCAAGGATCGTCCCGGCACATCGACCCCGTCGCGCACTGCATCCGTGCCCAAAAGACAAGAATCCTCCTCGGCCCGGAAAATATCGACCAGGGCCCCAACCTCCAGCGCATCAACATGCTGGGCATAAAGGGCTAGGCCCTTATCCGCCAAGGGGGCGGCTATGCGTTCATGCACGGCTTTCAGACGGCGAATGGCGGTAAACAGGCCAACCCCGCCGCCGCCGGATGCCAGAAACAATTCGCGCATGGCCGCTGCGATCTGGCGCGGATCATCCTTGGTAATGTCGGTAATGACAAAGGCCCTGGCCTGATTGGCATAGTCAAATGGCGAGGCCAGCTTCAAGGTCTTGGGCCGCTCGGGCATACGCGCCGCGCCGGTGCGCATCTCGGCCAGCGCAAACGGATCGGACAGGGCCTGATCAGACAAGGTGGCGCTGGTGACCAATATGCCATGCGCGGGCGACAGAACCGCTGCCATCAAGGGCTCGGTCGGATCAACCCAGTGCCTGCGATAGGCGGCATCCACCACCCGGCCATAGAGATAGGTGGCCTCAAACCAGTCAACAAAATTGGGATCATCATCGCTTTGATCGACCAGGGCCTGAAGCATGGAGCGCCAGGCGGGAAGAGCCATGCGCGCACGCCGGTCTATACCGCGCAAGGCCCCCTCAATCCTGGCCCGGTCACCGGTGGGCAGGTCCTCGGCGGCGCTATCGAGCAGGTCCTCCAAATGCCGGGCAAAGGCCAGCAAGGGGGCTTCAATCGCTGCTAGGGCCTTGGCGGCAAGGGCTGCGGCCTCGCGCACGCTGTCAAGCGTTGGCCGGGCGGCGCATTCCTG
>CANGEH010000152.1 GCA_947452665.1 Caulobacteraceae bacterium | reverse complement strand
TTTTAACAGGTCAGGAGACCCGCCTATTCGCCGCCCCATGCCAGCGCCCCCGTCCAAGGACGGCCCGCGCATCAATGATGAGATTCGTGTCCCCAAGGTCTTGCTGATCGATCAGCACGGCGAAAAACAGGGGATCATGCCGACGGTTTCGGCGCTTGAAGCCGCCGAAGAAGCAGGTCTGGACCTGGTCGAGGTGTCTCCCAATTCCGAACCGCCGGTCTGCAAGATACTGGACTATGGCAAGTACAAGTTCCAGGAGCAGAAAAAGAAGGCTGAGGCGCGCAAGCGGCAAAAGATCGTCGAGATCAAGGAAATCAAGCTGCGTCCGAATATCGACACGCATGATTACGAGGTCAAGGCTAGGGCCATGCACCGCTTTTTCGAAGAGGGCGACAAGGTCAAGGTCACCTTGCGCTTCCGCGGCCGCGAACTGGCCCACCCAGAACTGGGCATGAAGCTGTTGCACCAGGTCCGCGCCGATTTTGAGCCGGTCGCCAAGGTGGAATATGAGCCCCGCATGGAAGGCAAACAGATGATCATGATCCTAGCCCCGCGCTAGGATCAAACCCCGCCTTCTCCGCTCAGGCGGGGAAGGACCGGCGCATGCCGGGAATGGGGGCTTAAGGCCAGTGCCAGCCCCCTCCACCGCTCCGCGGTCCCCCTCCCCCACGGGGGAGGATTAAGAATACATATAATCTTCCCCCTCTGGGGGAAGTACCCGCGAAGCGGGGGTAGGGGGCTTGGGCCGCCTTAAGCTGGCTTAATCAGGTCGGCATATTGGCCGCCCTTGCGATAGCGGTACAGATAGGACGGCACAATCGCCTCCACCGCGGTCGGCTCTATCCCCAGCGCCGCAAGGCCAGGCAGGCTTGGATTGGCGACATTGTCAGACTTGAGCAGCAAGACCTGATCACTGGTCAAGACCGGGGCCATGGGCAGGACCTTGGCCTGAACATCACCGACCATACCAATCAGGCTAGCCACGGGCCAAGGCACAGGCACGAGCACGCGATTGCGGCCGGTTTCGCGAAGGATCAGTTCCAGCAAGCTGCGGAAGCTATAGACGGCGGGGCCGCCCAGCTCAAACGTCTTGCCCAAATGGGCTGGATCGCTCAGGGCCGCAACGGTTGCTGCTGCCACATCACCGACAAACACCGGCTGGAACAAGGTCTCACCGCCGCCGATCAGGGGCAGGGCTGGCGCGATCGTGGCCATGGCCGCAAAGCGGTTGAAGAAATCATCCTCTGGCCCAAACACGATAGAGGGCCGGATAATCATGGCCGAAGGGATCAGGGCCTTGACCGCCGCCTCGCCCGCCGCCTTGGTACAGGCATATTTGGACGGGCTATCGGCATCGGCGCCAATCGCCGAAATCTGGACAAATCGGCTAATGCCCTGATCGACACAGGCCGCCGCAATCGTCTGAGCACCCATGGCCTGCAGGCTTTGAAAGCCTTGGCGACCGCTTTCATACAAGACCCCGACCGCATTGATACAGGCTTGGGCCCCGTCCAGCGCCCGCGCCACCGAGGACGGGACGCGAATATTGGCCTGGACCACCTCGATCTGACCGACATCGCCCAGCATGCGCAAACGATAGCCAAGCCCCGGCCGACGCACAGCGACGCGAACCCTTAAGCCCGCCCGCGCCAAGGCCCGGACAATCTGTGAACCGACAAATCCAGAGCCGCCGAAAACCGTGACCAGATCTTGCATAATACCCTCATTGCCTGACCCGCGCACGAAGCAGGCCCTCACCCCCTCGGATAGACGAGCCGCCGTTCCGGCGCAACGCTGCAAAAGGCCACGCCCCCTGCCCGGCCCACAAAATGGTTCAAAACTGGCATTGACCCGCCCGGTCCAGTGCCCTATCACACGCCCTCCCAGAACCGGCCCGCCGGTCTTGGGCCCAGGTGGCGGAATTGGTAGACGCGCTGGCTTCAGGTGCCAGTGATCGAAAGGTCGTGGAGGTTCGAGTCCTCTCCTGGGCACCATCCATCAGTCCGTGGATGGTCGCCAAAGCTCACTTAATTTTGGTTTTGCTGTGTGGCAGCCGTTGGCTCTAGCCAGTTGGTCGCTTGGCCTGGCGTTTCCACTGGCAGCATCGGATGTGTCGCTTCCTCCCGTTGGCGCGGCGGTTCAGATGGCCTTGCTGGGCACAAGCACCTATCCAAGCCTGCTTTAACACTGATCTGCAAATCATCGCCTAAGGGGCGTGGGGGCGCAGGCGTCCCGATCAAGCGTTTGCAGAAACAGGACAAGGCCACCGGATGGGTGGGGCCGGGCTATGGTGACCGCCATATCCGAAGATGCATTGGCCTGTCGCAGGCCTCTAGACCAAATGCTAAAATACCAACAAGTTGAAAACAATAACAAAATCAAATTCACTATACTTGGTTTTCAATAATTTCTAGTCATCGCCATTGAACGAAAATTTCGCTGAATATTGGAGCGAATTTCAACAATTGGTGCAATAAGCCTTGTTAGTTTTGCGGTTGCGATCTGTCATTACGCTCAAAAAATCAATCCTGCTTCGCGTTTAAATCGTCATAACATACGGAATTTTCAACATTATTTGAATATAACACAGCTTTAGACTGGCTAAATATTCACACTCCGGCGGTAGAGCCTGGTTTCGAAATTCCAATAAGCTTCGCTAAGAATTTTTATTCTATTTTTGAATCGCTTTATACATTAGCGTAAATCGTCATACTTTGACATTTTTACTTACGGGGAATTGGCGATGCCAGCAGGTTATAGCTCTACCATAACCGGGACAACCAGCGCCGATAGGCTCGCCGGTACCACTGGCAATGACACGATCGATGGCGGCGCTGGTTTCGATACGGTGGTTTTTACCGGAAATTATGCGAGCTATATTTTAACGCCCCTCGCTACAGGCCTGATCGTTAGCGGTTCCGATGGCCGGGATGTGCTAGCGGGCATAGAGCGGCTGCAATTTGCCGATGTAGCGATTAATGTGACCATTAATGGCGCGGCTGAGACGCGAGTGAATACCTATACGGCCTCGGAGCAGTTCTACCCCTCCAGCACAGCGCTTGCCAATGGCGGCTGGGTGGTGACCTGGATGTCCCTTGGCCAAGATGGCTCTGGCTGGGGTGTTTATGGTCAGCGCTATGGTGCAGATGGTGCGATGCGGGGGACAGAATTCCAAGTCAATACCTACACAAACTCGGATCAGCGCGAACCATCCGTGACGGCACTAGCCGATGGTGGCTGGGTCGTAGTCTGGATGTCGGCAGAGCAAGACGGGTCAAGTTGGGGCATCTATGGACAGCGCTTTGGTGGCAATGGCGTGCCCCAAGGGTCAGAATTCGCGGCAAACGCCTATACAAACTGGGAGCAGCGTAACCCCTCTGTCACCGCTCTTTCGAATGGCGGTTGGGTGGTGACCTGGATGTCGCTTGGTCAGGACGGCTCTGAATGGGGAGTTTATGGCCAGCGCTATGGCGCGAACGGGGCCACTCAAGGTGCCGAATTTAGAGCCAATACCGATACGACCTTTGATCAATATGCGCCCTCAGTCACCGCGCTTGCGGATGGAGGTTGGGTGGTGACTTGGCAGTCCGATAGCCAAGAGCGTTTCTTGACCGATATTTATGGACAACGCTTCGGTGCGGATGGGGCCAGGCTAGGGGCGGAGTTTAAGGTCAATACCTATACGACCGACAGTCAGTATGACCCTTGCGTGACCGCGCTTACCGATGGCGGTTGGGTGGTAGCTTGGACGTCAGCTGGTCAAGATGGCTCTAGCTGGGGCATTTTTGGCCAGCGCTTTGGTGTCGATGGGACAATCCAGGGGTCCGAATTCAGGGTCAACACCTATACGAACTCAGAGCAGTGGGAACCCTCCATCGCCGCGCTTACCGATGGTGGTTGGGTGGTGACCTGGATGTCTAATGGCCAAGACGGTTCCGCCTATGGCGTTTATGGCCAGCGTTACGGGGCCGACGGGGCCATGAAGGGGGCAGAGTTTCAGGCGAACACATACACAACCGCGGAACAGACATCTCCATCGGTCACTGCACTTGCTGATGGCGGCTGGGTCTTAACATGGATGTCCAATGGCCAAGATGGCTCGGTTTATGGCCTATACACCCAACGCTACACCGCTGAGGGCCTAGCCTATGGCAATGCGACCTTTGAGTTTGCTGGTTCAACCCCAAGCATCACCTCTAATGGCGCAGGTGCGACCGCATTGATCTCGATTTCCGAAAATTCAGCGGCGGTCACAACGGTCACGGCCACCGATCTCGATGCGGGCACCACCTTGACCTACAGCATTTCTGGCGGGGCCGATTCAGCCCGGTTCCAGATCAATGCGAACACAGGTGCGCTTAGCTTTAAGGCCGCGCCAAATTTCGAAGCCCCCAGCGATGCCGATGGTAACAATGTCTATGACGTGATTGTCCAGGCGTCCGATGGTGCGCTGGCCGATACGCAGGCGATTGCCGTTACGGTCACGGATGTGGATGAGATCGCGCCAACAGTCTTGGCATTCTCTCCCACCGACGGGCTGGTTGATGTGGCCTTGGGTGCTAATATCGTCCTGACCTTTTCGGAGACCATTGCCCGGGGCACTGGCGTGATTCAGATTCGCGCTGGCTCTGCCACGGGAACAGTGGTTGAATCTTTTGACGCGGCCACCAGCGCGCGCCTAACTATGTCTGGCTCGACCCTAACCATAGATCCAACCAATGATCTTGCCTCGGCCACCCAGTATTTTGTCACCTTTGCCGCCGGAAGCGTCAAGGATTTGGCGGGCAATAGTTTTGCAGGTTTGAACGCCTATAGTTTCACCACAGACGGGTCAGCCGACATTTCCCTGATCGGTACAGATGGCGACGACACCCTGCTCGGGACCGTCGGTGACGATATTATGTCTGGTGGGCTTGGCAATGACACCTTGGCCGCCGGCGCCGGCAATGACCTTCTCGACGGCGGGGCTGGCAATGACATCATGATCGGCGGGGCCGGCAATGATGTGTTTGTTATGGATAGCCTCAGCGATTTGGTTATCGAGATTGCGGGTGAAGGCACGGACGAGGTCCGGGTCGCCGTGGCGACGGCTGGCGGCACCTATAAGCTGGCCGGAAATATTGAAAATGCGACCCTGACCAATACGGTTGCGTTTAACCTAACCGGTAATGGGCTCGGCAACATCTTGACCGGCAATGATGCGGCCAATGTGCTCAATGGTGGCGCAGGCGCCGATACCCTGATCGGCGGCGGCGGCAATGACACCTATATTGTCGATAATAGCGGCGATGTGGTCACCGAGGCGCTCAATGCCGGGACCGACCTGGTTCAGGTCAATATTGCCAAGGCTGGCGGCACCTATACTGCGGGCAATAATATTGAAAACCTAACCCTGACCAATACGGTTGCCTTCAACCTGGTCGGCAATAACCTAGCCAACCGATTGACCGGAAATGCCGCGGACAATGTCCTGAACGGCGGGGCGGGCAATGACACCCTGATCGGTGGCGCAGGCAATGACACCTATGTAATCGACAGTCTGTCGGATGTGGTCACAGAGACGGCGGGTAACGGACTCGATCTGGTCCAGGTCGCGGTTGCGGCGGCGGGCGGGACCTATACCCTGGCCGCAAATGTCGAAAACGCCACCCTGACCAATACGGTTGCCTTTAGTTTGACCGGTACGGCGGATGATAATGTTCTGGTCGGCAATAGTGCGGTCAATACGCTGAATGGCGGCCTAGGCAATGATACGCTCG
>CANGEH010000151.1 GCA_947452665.1 Caulobacteraceae bacterium | reverse complement strand
TATCAAGAACAGGTGATGCAGATCGCCCAGATCCTGGCGGGTTATTCGCTGGGCGAGGCTGATCTATTGCGCCGGGCCATGGGCAAGAAGAAAAAAGAGGAGATGGACCAGCAAAAGGCCCGTTTCGTGTCAGGCGCGGTTGAGCGCGGCGTGAACGAGGCCCAGGCCGACAGCATATTCGAGCTGGTCGCCAAATTTGCCGGTTATGGCTTTAACAAGAGCCACGCGGCGGCCTATGCCATCATCGCCTATCAAACCGGCTGGCTAAAGGCCAATGCGCCGGTGGAATTCTTGGCCGCGTCTATGAGCCTGGATATTTCCAATACCGACAAGCTGGCAGTGTTTTATCAAGATGCCAAACGGCTGAGCGTCAAGGTCTGTCCGCCCGATGTCAATCGCTCCGGCTCTGACTTTGAAGTTGAAAATGGCGAGGTGCTCTATGCCCTAGGTGCTGTGCGCAATGTCGGCGAGGCGGCCATGAAGAATCTGGTGGCTGTGCGCGAGGAGGGCGGGCCGTTTCGTGACCTGTTTGACTTCATGGAGCGGGTTGATCCACGCCAGGTCAATAAGCGCGCGATCGAGAACTTGGCCAGGGCCGGCGCGTTTGACCGCCTGCACCCCAACCGCGCCCAGATTGTCGCCAATTCCGATGTCCTGATGGCCTATGGCCAAAGCGTAGCGGCGGAGCGGGCCTCGTCCCAGTCCAGCCTGTTTGCGACCGATAGCGATGCGGCCCGGCCGCGCCTGTCACGGGTCGAGCCCTGGAGCGGGCCTGACCAATTGGATGAGGAATTGTCCGCCGTTGGTTTTTATCTGAGCGGTCATCCGCTTGAGGACATGATCACGGTCCTGCGCCGTCGCCGGGTCACGCTTTTGGCCGATGCGATTGCCGGGGCCGAGCAGGGGGTTGAGGCCTTCCGCATGGCTGGCGTCGTGCGCAGGCGCCAAGAGCGCGCCTCGCAAAGCGGCGACAAATTTGCCTTTGTGTCCCTTTCCGACCCAACCGGTGAATATGAGGTCCTGTTCCCGCCCGAAGCCCTGCGCCGCTGCCGCGAAGTGCTGGAGCCGGGCCGCTCGGTCATGATCAAGGTGCGAGCCAAGGGCAAGGATGGCGAGGTTCGGTTCTTTGGCGATGATGCCGAGCCGATCGATAAGGCCATGGAAAATGTGGTCGCCAATCTGCGCCTGCACTTGTCGCCGCGGTCTGCCGAGATTGAGATACTTAAACGCAGGCTTGAGGGCGCTGCCAATCCCAGGGGCGGCGAGGTTAGTCTGGTTGCGGCGCTGGACGGGGGCCGGGAGGTTGAACTGCGCCTACCGGGCCGATTTACCCTCGATGCGGCGCTGCGCGGTGCCTTAAAGACCGCGCCAGGCGTTGCCTTTGTCGAAGACGTCTAGTTTGCTGATCAAACCTAGCCAAAAGCCTTGCAATTAAACCCGCTTGGCTCTAGGGACACACCCATCACACACGCAGACGTTCGGCGGTGCTCGGGTCAATCCCCGTTTACTTCCGTTCCGGGTTCCTGGTGACAGGGACATTGTCTGCGGAGGCGCACCGGAAAAAGGAAAAATTTGATGGCGCTACCAGAATTCACCATGCGGCAGCTCTTGGAAGCTGGCGCCCACTTCGGTCACCAGACCCATCGCTGGAACCCGAAGATGGACCGCTATATCTTCGGATCGCGGAGCAATATCCACATTATCGACCTGTCGCAGAGCATTCCTCTGCTGCACCAGGCCTTGGTCAAGGTGCGTGAAGTCGCCGCGAGCGGTGGCCGTGTCCTGTTTGTCGGCACCAAGCGTCAGGCTTCGGATCCCGTTTCGACCGCGGCCAAGCGTTGCGCCCAATATTATGTCAATCACCGCTGGCTCGGCGGCACCTTGACCAATTGGCGCACCATCTCGGGCTCGATCGCGCGTCTGCGTGAGCTTGAAGGCGTTCTGGATGGCGCGGAATCGGGCCGTACCAAGAAGGAATTGCTGCAGCTGACCCGCGAACGCGAAAAGCTGGAACTGTCTTTGGGCGGTATCAAGGACATGGGCGGTATTCCCGACATCATGTTCGTGATCGACACCAATAAGGAGGCAATTGCCATCCTTGAGGCGCGTAAGCTGGGCATTCCTGTGATCGCGATCTTGGACACCAATTGCGATCCTGATGGCATTACCTATCCCATCCCTGGCAATGATGACGCCGCCCGGGCTTTGCAATTCTATTGCGACCTGATCGCCGATTCGGTGCTCGATGGTCTGGCCGCTGGCCAAGCCGCTTCGGGCGTTGATCTTGGCGCAGCCATTGCCCCGGTGGAGCCAACCTTGCAGCGGGAACTGACCCCCGAAATGCCAGAGGCTGAAGCTGTTGTTGAAGCGGTCGCTGAAGTGGCTGCTGACTGATTGTGGCTGGCGGTTTGTTTGGGCCTTGCGCCTTGGCAAACCGCCGTCATTTTTTGAAACCCCCTGTGCCGGCCGTTTTTGCGGCCGGTCTTGTTTTGTGACTGGAGGATAGCCCATGGCGGAGATTACAGCCGCGCTGGTGAAGGACCTGCGAGAAAAGTCCGGCGCGGGCATGATGGACTGCAAGAAGGCCCTCGTTGAGAACGATGGCGATGTAGAATTGGCGATTGACTGGCTTCGGACCAAGGGCCTGTCCAAGGCGGCCAAAAAGGCTGACCGGATTGCTGCCGAAGGTCTGGTGGCTGTTGCTGTGTCTGGCAATAGCGGCGCCATGATCGAGCTGAATGCCGAAACCGATTTCGTGGCCCGCAATGTCCTGTTCCAAGGCGCGGCCAAGGCGGTTGCGGCAACAGCCTTGCAAATCGGTACCGATGTTGAGGCCTTGAATGCGGCCAAGACGGCCGAGGGCGAGGTCATTGCGGATATGCTCGGCAACCTGATCGCGACCATTGGCGAAAACATGGTTCTGCGCCGCGCGGCCCGTTTTGAAGTCAGCCAGGGGGCGGTTGCCTCCTATGTCCATAACGCAACAGCGCCAGACCTTGGCCGTATTGGCGTTCTGGTCGCGGTTGAGGGCGCAGGCGATGAAGCGGTCTTGCGCGAACTTGGCCGCAAGATTGCCATGCACGTTGCGGCAACCCAGCCCCTGTCCCTATCCACTGACGATCTGGACCCAGAAGCGGTCGAGCGCGAGCGGGCCATCTTCACCGAACAGGCCCTGGAATCGGGCAAGCCTGCCGGTGTGGTCGAAAAGATGGTTGAAGGCCGGATTCGTAAGTTCTTTGAAGAAGTCGTGCTGCTCAAGCAGGCCTTTGTCATGAACCCGGACCTGACCGTCGAGCAATTGGTTGCCGAGACGGCCAAGACCCTGGGCTCGCCCGTGACCATTAAGGGCTTTGCCCGTTTGGCTCTGGGTGAAGGCATTGAGAAAAAGACCGAGGATTTTGCGGCGGAAGTCGCAGCGGTTTCTGGCCAATCCTAAACTATTCGGTCTAGACTGATCTAGGGGCGTGGCGCGTTCGACGCGAGCCACGCCCTTGGTTTATGTTCTGCAGGCGATTCGCTATCACTCGACCCTATAAGAGGCATGTGCCATGACCCTGAGCCCTGAAAACACGCGCTTTAAAAAGGTCCTGCTCAAGGTCTCGGGCGAGGTTTTGATGGGGGATGCGGCCTATGGCATTGATATGGCCACGGTCGATGGGGTTGCCCGCGATATTGCCGAGATTGTCCGCCAGGGCGTGCAATTGTGTCTGGTGATTGGCGGTGGCAATATTTTCCGCGGCCTTTCGACCGCGGCCAAGGGGATGGAGCGGGCCAGCGCCGACTATATGGGCATGCTTGCAACCGTGATGAATGCCTTGGCCATGCAAAACGCGCTGGAAAAGCTCGGGATTGATACCCGCGTCCAGTCCGCCATTCCGATGGAAACCGTGTGCGAGCCCTATATTCGCCGCCGGGCCGTGCGGCATTTGGAAAAGGGCCGGGTGGTGATTTTCGCCGCGGGCACGGGCAATCCCTTCTTTACCACCGATACCGCTGCCGCCCTGCGCGCCGCCGAAATGGGCTGTGACGCCCTGTTCAAGGGTACCAGTGTCGATGGGGTCTATACGGCCGATCCTAAAAAGGACCCCAATGCGGTGCGCTATGATAATCTCAGTTATCTGGACGTTCTGGCCCAGGATTTGAAGGTCATGGACGCCTCGGCCATTGCCCTGATGCGGGATAATGCTATTCCCATCGTGGTGTTTTCCATTCGCGAACAGGGTGCATTCCTGAACGTGCTCAAAGGCCAAGGGCTGCATACGGTCATTGCCTGATCGCCCAAAGCTCGACCTAAAGAACAAGACTGGACAGTATTATGGCGCCTCCTGAAAAGCCGGTTCTGGCAAATTATCGCGATCGCATGGACAAGTCGTTTCTGGCGCTCAAGGAAGAGTTTTCCAGCTTAAGGACGGGCCGTGCCTCGGCCGGTCTTTTGGATCAGGTCATGGTCCAAGCCTATGGCTCGAATGTGCCGATCAGCCAGGTCGGGGCTGTGAGCGTGCCAGAACCGCGCTCGATCACAGTCAGTGTCTGGGACAAGGCGCTGGTGGTTTCTGTTGAAAAGGCTATTCGCGCAGCAGGCCTTGGCTTTAACCCGGTTGTGGATGGCACCAGCCTGCGCATCCCCGTTCCGCCCCTGACCGAAGAGCGCCGCCGTGATTTGGCCAAACTGGCTGGCAAATATGCCGAGCAACAGCGGATTGCGATTCGCAATGTGCGTCGCGAGGCCATGGATGATCTGAAAAAAGCTGAAAAAGCCTCGGTCATTACCGAAGATGACTTAAAAAAAATGGGCGAAGAGGTTCAGACCTTTACCGACCAGACGATTAAACGGGTTGATGAGGCCTTGAGGACCAAAGAACAAGAAATCATGCAGGTCTAGGATACGGGGCCCGTAAGGCTCGGTTTAAGGTATTTTGATGCCGAAAGGTGGCGATAAGAGCGCGATTGCAGAGCGGGGCCTGGATGAGACCAGGTCTGGCCTTCACGTGGCTATTATCATGGATGGCAATGGACGCTGGGCCAAGGCGCGGGGCCTGCCGCGCACTCTTGGTCACCGCGCCGGCGTCAAGGCCCTAAAGGCCACTGTTGCTGCGGCTGCCGAGCTTGGCATTGGCTGTCTGACCGTGTTTGGGTTTTCGACTGAAAACTGGAGCCGCCCAGCCCAGGAGGTCAGCGACCTGATGGGCCTACTCAAAGCCTTTGTCGATAGTGACCTAGACCGGCTGCACCAAGAAGGCGTTCGGGTTCGGGTGCTTGGGCGCCGTGATGGCCTTAGCGCGGATGTCTTGGCAACCATTGCGCGGGCTGAGGCCCTGACTCAGGCGAATGACCGCTTTTTGTTGCAGGTTGCGTTCAATTATGGCGGCCGGGCCGATATTACTGATGCGGCGCGGCGGTTTGCGCAGGATGTGGCGGCCGGTCGGCTTGCCGCTGTTGACCTTACTGAAACCCAATTTGCCAGTTATTTGTCCACAGCGCTTGGGCCCAATCCTGACCTGATTATTCGCACCAGCGGCGAAAAGCGGATCTCTAACTTCCTTCTTTGGGAAGCGGCCTATGCGGAACTGGTGTTTCAAGATGTCCTGTGGCCAGATTATGGGGCAGAACCCTTAAAAGCTGCCTTGGCTGAGTTTAAAACCCGGCAACGCCGTTTTGGGGGAGCCGAGTTGGATGACGTCCTTGCCGCCAGTTAAAGCCTTTGACTGGGCCAATCTTGGACTGAGAGTGATTTCGGCCGCCGTGCTGATTCCTGCCGTGGTCTTGGCGATCTGGACC
>CANGEH010000150.1 GCA_947452665.1 Caulobacteraceae bacterium | reverse complement strand
TGGTCATTGCCGTGATCGCGGCCGTGATTGTCATGCTTGTGGCCGCAGACCCCTTGGCCAATTTCATCCATAAGAACCCGACTGTGGTTATGTTGGCGCTTGGCTTCCTGATCATGATCGGCGTGACCCTGATTGCCGATGGTCTGGGTCACCATGTGCCCAAGGCCTATATCTATGCCGCCATGGCGTTCTCTGCCCTGGTCGAGGGGCTAAACATGATGGCGCGCAATGCCGATGCCAAAAAACAGGCCCTTAAGGATCAGGCCCACTAGACCTCTAGCCGTCGCAGGGCGGCTAGGCGGGCAAAGGCCAGGGTCAAGGCCCGGCGCCTTGGCCCGGCCAAGGGCGTGGCGGGGGCCGGTGTCACAACCGCCCCGTCAAAGCCGTCGGCGACAATCAGGCCCGGGCCTTCTGGCAGGATGTGATGCGGAAATTCAGGCGCGACGGCGAAATAAAACACGTCGCAAAACGGCTGGTATTCCGCCCATTTCTGGTCGGACTTAAAGTCTTCTGGCCCAGACTTGACCTCGACTATGACAATCTCGCCGCGCCGCCCAAGCCCCATCAGATCGGCCCGCCGACCATTGGGCAGGCACACCTCGGCCACCGGCGCATAGCCTAGCCCAACCAGCAGCCTTGCCGCCCCGCGCGTCACCAGCTGGGTCACTTGCGGCCTAAGGCCCACAGTGCCGCTTGGCCGCGCAATTTCTAGAACAATATCCATGCCACCAGTTTGTTCCGGCTTTGTTCATTTGGCAAGGGGGCAGTTTTACCGCGCCGCCTCGCTATGCGCTAACGGCGGTTGTTTGGTGAAGCGCAGCATGGCGGTGTTGAAGCCGAGCGCCTTGGCCTTTGCGACCAGGCCGGCGACTTCGGCGGGGCTGGGCGTGGGTTGGCGGTGCAGGAGCCACAAGAAATGCCCGGACCGGTCGCTGACAATCGCCCATCGATAGTCGTCGGCCCGGTCCAGCACCCAGTAATCGCCGATAAATAGCGGGCCTAGAAACGAGACCTTGAACTTGGCATTGCCACTGCCCGGCACCAGCTTGGCGCGGCCGCGCACCGGCTTGATCTTGCCATCGGCCGCGCCCTGACGGCAGACATTAAAGACCTCGATCAGGCCATCAGGCAGTTTGCGATAATCGGCGCTGACGCCCTCACAATCGCGCTGAAACACGTTTTCATAACGCGCCAGCTCGTAATAGCGTCCGACATAGCGATCGACATCAACAAGTTTGGACGGAGACGGCACATTGGCATTGCCGGACTTGGCAAGGGCGGCCGGGGCGGGGCCAAACCAAAGCATTAGACCAAGACAAACGCACAGGCAGGTAGATCGGGTCATGGGGTGCTCCAGCGGCTCACCCCCTATCTACGCCCAAAGGTTAAAACAGGATGACCGGCTTGGTCATTTTTCAGACACGAGACGAAAAACGCCCCGCCAAAGGACCGGCGGGGCGCACCTCAATTGGCAAGCTTGGGCCGATCTATTCGGCGGCGATGCGCACGGTCTCGGCCACACGATCCTTGAAATTGATCGCTTGAAGATAACGAATGCCGTCCTCGGCAATATCGTCACCGACCATGCGCTCGCCCTCGTTCTTGAGCTCTTCCATGTCCACATACATGGCGTAGAAGGCGCGGGTGCGATCGGTAATGATCCCGGCATTGAGCAGGGTCTTGATCAGGACGCGGAAGATATTGGCCGATTCACGCATGCTTTCGCGGCGCACATCATCGGTCATGACCTTTTGGAACTCTTCGATCACCTTCATGCCATCCAGGCCAAAATCGGCATAGAGGGCCATTTGCTGGGTCGGGGACACCAGGTTGAACAATAGGGTCTGGAAGCAGTGCGCTGCCCAGTCCTCGATAATCGCGTGCTCTTCGGGATCGAGCTTGGGCACGGTGCGATCGGCCCAGATCTTACCAAACTTGTGGTGGAAGGCCTCGTCGGTCATGACCAGTTGCAAGAGCTTCTTGCCCAGGGGGTCACGGATATTGTTATAAAAGCTGGCAAAGGCGCCCATGGCCAGACCCTCAACCAGCATCTGCATGCCGATGATCTTTTTATAGACCTCGGGCGCATGAATGATCTCGACCAATAGGTCCTTGAGCACCGCGCCGCATTCGAGCGGCCGGCCCCAACGCGCCTTAATATATTTGGCAAAGCCGGTGACGTGGCGGGCTTCCTCGCGGGTCTGGTTGGCGGCGTATTCCTGCGCGCCCTGATCCTTGAGCACATGGCAAAGCGAGGCCGACAGGTTCAGCGCGCCTTGTTCGCCATGCAGGATGGACGAGAAATTATGCAGCACCATGGTATTGATAAAGCGGGTGCGCTCCCTGGGGTCCGACAAGTGGTTGGACACATAATCGGTCTGCAGGGCCGCGATCATTTCCTCTGGCACCAGAGGCTCATTGATCATGTCAAACGGCTCATCAAAATCGATATATTTGGTGTCGAGCGGGTCCCAAAAATGGTCGTGGGTGGCCGAGATAATCTTATCAAAAGCGGTCGAGCGATTATTATAGCGGTCCAGTTCCAGCATGGACTCAAAATCGTCCGGCGCCACGGCGTCGTACATGGAATCCTTGGTAATATTCTTATCGGTCATGGATGCGCTCCGCAAACTGGATCAAACCTGCACAGCGCGCGCCGTCAGGTTCCAAGAGCTTGAGCGTCCTTCTAACGGCGCGAGGCGTCAAGGAAAAATTGACGGCCCCGTCAAGTTTTGCGGGCGCCCGAACGCAGTTTTGACGACCACGTCAAAACTGGCCGGAAGTGAACCAGTGCAGCGATTTGGCCGTAGACCAGTTAAACCCGCTCTATAGGAGACCTATTATGCGCAAGATCGCCTTGGCCGCCGCCGCAGCCGCCGCCAGCCTCGCCCTTGGGGCCTGCACCACCCTGACGCCCCAGACCAATAGCCAGCCGACGCCCAGTTTTGTGCTGGAGGATTATTTCCAGGGCCGCACCTATGCCTATGGCCTGTTTGAGGGCCGCGACACCAAGCTTCAGCGGTCCTTTACCGTGGTGGCCGACGGGGTGCTGGCGGGCGATACCCTGACCCTGCATGAACAATTCTTATGGAATGATGGCGAGCGCCAGACCCGCACCTGGACGTTTAAAAAGGTGGCGCCAGGCCGCTATGAGGGCCGGGCCGGTGATGTCGAGGGCGTGGCCAATGTCACCACAAGCGGCAATGCCCTGCGCATCCAGTACAAGCTGCGCCTGCCCATGGGCAAGCGCAGTATTGTCGTCGATGTCGATGACTGGAGCCACTTGTTCGCCGACGGCGCCGTGATCAACCGCGCCGACATCAGCAAGTTCGGCGTCCATGTCGGCCGCATCACCCTGACCTTTGTGAAGCCAGACCAGAAGCGGCCTGTGGCGGAGGGGTTGGTGGGGCAGTAGGGCGCTAGTCTGGCTCCGCGAGCCAGGCTTGAATGTCGCTCTGACCGTTTAGGACCCGCCAGATTTCGATCTGGGCCTCGTATTCCATGTAAAACACGAGATACGGATATCGTTTGAGTGGCCAAGCTTTTAAGCCCTCAATTTGCAGGGCGTGGGCATAGCGGTTTGAATCGGCTTTTGGGTTGTCACCAATCTGGTCAAGGGCTGCTGCAAGCGCGTCGATCAGCCCAATGGCCGTGGCTTCGCCTGCCTCACCTAGGTAATAGGTTAGCGCGTCGGCGATATCCTGCCCGGCGGCCTGCCGTCTGAGTATGGGCTTGGCTGTCAAGTGCGCCTAGAGTCCCGAATGCCTCGGCGCAGGGTGTCAAAATAGGCTGCATCGGCGGGACCTGCCAAGGGCGAGGCCGCGCCATCAAGCAAGAGGCGGCGCAGGGCTAGGCGGTCGCGATCCTTGCGGATCAATTCCTGAATATAGGCGCTGCTCGTACCATAGCCGTGCTGCGCAACCTGGTCATCGACAAAGGTCTTGAGGGCATCTGGCAACGAGACATTCATGGTTGTCATGGGACCACACTAACTGGTTTGGCAAAAATTGGCAAGATTTGCGTTGCTCAAGATGTTGACCAAGGCTTCGCTAACCCCCCTTCCTTGACCCCGGCCCCGCCCTAGCGTACAAGCCCGGTCTTCTCGGTGTCATCCCCGATGCGCCCTCCACCGTCACGACCCCTTGGCTCGCCAAGGACGAGGGCGGCGAGACCCCTCCGTCGGCGTGATCGCTCGCGGGGGCGAGCTTCGTTTGGAGTGTGGGTCTGGGCGGGCACGGCCCCTTTGGTAGACCCATGTTCGACGGACTGACACAGCAGATTTCAGGCGTATTTGACCGGCTTTCGGGCCGCGGCGTTTTGTCTGAAAAGGATGTCGCCGAGGCGCTTGCCCAGGTGCGCACCGCCTTGCTTGAGGCCGATGTCGCCCTGCCGGTGGTCAAGGACTTTATTGCCAAGGCCAAGGTTCGCGCCACGGGCGAGGATGTGATCCGCTCGGTCCGCCCCGCCGATCAGGTGGTCAAGATTGTCTATGATGGTCTGATCGAGACGCTGGGCGGCGAAGAGCCTACCCCGCTTAATCTGGCCGCCAATCCGCCCGCCGTGATCTTGATGGCCGGCTTGCAAGGTTCGGGCAAGACCACGACCTCGGCAAAGCTGGCCTTGCGCATTACCAAGACCGAACGCAAAAAGGTCATGTTGGCCAGCCTCGATACCCGCCGTCCGGCGGCCATGGAGCAATTGGCCCTGCTGGGAACCCAGATCGGGGTCGATACCTTGCCGATTATGGCGGGCCAGGGCGCAGCTGATATTGCGCGGCGGGCGGTCAGTGCAGCGCGGCTGGGCGGCTATGATGTTCTTATTCTAGACACGGCCGGTCGCACCACCCTGGACGAGGCCATGATGGCCGAGGCCGCCGAGATTGCGCGGATTGCCAATCCGGTCGAGACCTTGCTGGTCGCCGATAGCCTGACCGGCCAGGACGCTGTGCGCACAGCGGCGGCGTTTCATGAGCGCCTACCGCTGACTGGCCTAATCTTGACCCGCGCCGATGGCGATGGGCGCGGCGGGGCGGCCTTGTCCATGCGCGCGGTCACCGGCCTGCCGATCAAGTTTATGGGCGCGGGCGAACAGGTCGATGCGCTGGATGTGTTTGATGCCCGCCGCGTGGCTGGCCGGATTCTGGGCCAAGGCGATATTGTCGCCCTAGTCGAGCGCGCCGCCGCCGAAATGGATCAGGTCAAGGCCGAGAAAATGGCCCGTAAGCTGGCCAAGGGCCAGTTCGACCTCGAAGACCTGTCCGACCAGTTGCGTCAGATGCAGCGCATGGGCGGCATGAAGGGTATTATGGGCATGCTGCCGGGCGTGCAAAAGGCCAAGCAGCAAATGGCCGAGTCCAATATGAATGATAAGGTGCTGACCCGGCAGATGGCGATCATCTCGTCCATGACGCCGCTCGAGCGCAAAAAGCCCGATATTCTGGCCGCCTCGCGTAAGCGCCGCATTGCTGCTGGCTCTGGTGTTGATGTGGCCGAGGTCAATCGCCTGCTCAAGCAGCACCGACAAATGGCCGATGCCTTTAAGATGATGAGCCGCGATGGCGGCAAGGGCATGGCCCGCATGGCCCAGATGATGGGCGCGCAATTGCCTGGAATGCCGTCTGGTGGCGGTGCCGATCTGGCGCGCATGAAGGCCATGGGCGGCGGCAAGCTTGGCCCATCCGATCCTGTTTCACCGCCCCTGCCCGGTCTTCCGGGTCTGGGCAATCCAACCAATCCACCGAGCGGACTTCCCGGCCTGGGCGGTCTGTTCAAACCCAAATCCTGACCCATACCCTGATCTCTGAAAGGACTATCCCA
>CANGEH010000149.1 GCA_947452665.1 Caulobacteraceae bacterium | reverse complement strand
CCGGCGTGACTTGGCAACGCATGGGGACGAAACACTGACCGATCTGCAGGCTGATCGGCGCTAATGGCAAAAAAAAGGCCGCACAGACTGCGCGACCTTTAAAGTCTGTCATCGGGAGAAACATCAGAATGGAAACAAGAAAGCCTTGGACCCATCTGGCCATCTAGTCGCCAGAAATTAGACATTATGCATGCCAATTATCGGGCGCGCCTATGTTTCTCGGCTGTAGTGTAAAAAACAGGCAAAACCAGGGCCAGATTGCCCCGGCAGCCTTGTAATCAGGCACCAGCCTATTGGAACGGGGTTGCGGGCAAGGGGATGAGCTTGAAATGCAAGACCAGCATCAAGACCCCCCAGACAATGGCTGAAACCCAGCTGGTCGTGATGAATTTGCGCTTCAGATTCGGATTGACTGGCGCGCCGGGATCACCGCCATCGCCAAGATTGACGCCCGCATCATGGTGGCTGACGACGCCGAGCGGCAAAATCGCGAACAAGACCACCCACCAGAGCACCAGATAAATAGCAATCGATGTGACCGGTCCCATCAGTGCGCTTCCTTCGGTGTTTCCATCAACTCGACCAAAACCCCGCCCATGTTTTTGGGATGGATAAAGATCACCGGTGTGCCGTGCGCGCCAATGCGCGGCTCGCCCAATACGGTCGCGCCCTTGGCCTTCATATCGTCGCGCGCGGCATAGATGTCGGGCACTTCGAAACAGACATGATGCTGGCCGCCCTTGGGGTTCTTCTCCAAAAAGGCATGGATGGGCGACTTGTCGCCATAGGGCTCAATCAACTCAATCTGGCTATTGGGCAGGTTGACGAAACACACCCAGACGCCCTGCTCGGGCATGGCCCATTTCTCGGTCACCGAGGTCGCGCCCATGAACTCGCGATACATGGCCACAGACGCTTCAATCGAGGGGGTGGCTATGCCAATATGGTTCAGTCTGCCGATCATGGTTCTGCCCTTGTTAGGTCGATGCTTCTTACTGCGTGATCTTAACTCTGCACGCCAGCCCAAGCGACTGTCAATTTGCCTCACCGGTCGACAGTGCCAGCCCCCTCCACCGCTTCGCGGTCCCCCTCCCCCGATGGGGGAGGAGTCCGAAACAGGCTAGACCCGCAGGACTGTGGTCTCGACGACGGGCCTGCGCTTCCAGATGCGGTGCGCAGCCTTTTTGACGGCCCGATCGATCGCGCCCTCAATCAGGTCATCATCTTCGCGGTCATCACCCTTGAGCCGGCGCAAAGCGTCTTCTGCCGCGGTGGCCAGATCGTCCATGGCATCATCAAGCGTATAATTGGCATCGCCCGCCAGTCCCAAAACCCGCACCTGGGGTCCAGAAACAATATCGCCGCGACCGTCCAGAGCGATGGCCACAGTCAATATGCCATTAAAGGCCGCATGACGGCGCTCGCGCAGGGCATCGCCATTTTCAGGCGTGACCATGCCGCCATCGACATAGAGCCGTCCGGCGGGCACCTCATCAATGATTTCCGCGCGGCCGGGCGCCAGCCTGACCATATCGCCATTGCGCGGGGCAACGCCTTGCGGGACCTGCAGGTCCTTGGCAAAGGCAAGATGCTCGAGCAGGTGACGGCGCTCACCATGGGTCGGCACCGCGATTTGCGGCCGCGCCCACTGATACATCTGTTTCAGCTCATCCCGGCACGGGTGGCCAGACACGTGAATGCCCGGATGGTCACGCTCGGTATAGAGCCGCACACCACTGCCCGAGAGCTTGTTTTGCAGATTACGGATCGGGATCTCATTGCCCGGAATAACCCGCGACGAGAAGACACAGTGATCGCCAGAGCTTAGGCGCACATGCGGGTGCGTACCCTCGGCAATGCGCGACAAGGCCGCCCTCGCCTCGCCTTGGCTGCCGGTGCAAAGATAGAGCACATTGTCGTGCGGCAGATAATGCGCCTCGGCATCGGTCAGGAAGGGCGGAATATCCTTGAACATCCCCACCGATTTTGCCGCAGCCGACATGCGCTGCATAGAGCGGCCAACCAGACAGACCTGTCGCCCGCAAGCCTGGGCGGCCTTGATCACTGTATGCATGCGCGCCACATTCGAGGCAAAGCAGGCTACGGCCACGCGGCCCTTGAGGCCCTTAATCAGGTTGAGCATGGCAATGCGCACCTCGGCCTCAGAGCCGGCATGACCATCGACAAACACATTGGTGGAATCGCAGACCATGGCCAACACGCCCTCGTCGCCAAGCGCGCGCAAGGCGGCGTCATCGGTTGGCGCGCCCAGGATCGGATCTGGATCAATCTTCCAGTCGCCCGTGTGCAGGATGGTGCCTAGTGGTGTGCGGATCGCCAGGCCATTAGGCTCTGGGATCGAATGGGTCAGGGTGATCAGACTGACCTGGAAGGGCCCCAGATCAATGGTTCCGCCGAGCGGCACCTCAGTAATGCTGGCATCGCTCAAACAGCCCGCATCGCGCATTTTTTCGCGCAACAAGAAGGCTGTGAAAGGTGTGGCATAAATAGGCGCGCGCAGCCTTGGCCACAGCCAGCCCATGGCCCCGATATGGTCCTCATGCGCATGGGTCAGGACAATGGCGATTATATCGTCGGCATGTTCCTCAATAAAGGTCGGATCGGGCAGGATGATTTCCACACCCGGCGTGGTCTGATCGCCAAACGTGACCCCGACATCGACTATGATCCATTTGCGCGCATCGGGCGGGCCATAGCCATAGCAGTTGAAGTTCATACCAATCTCGTTCGAGCCACCTAATGGCAAGAAAACGAGTTCATTCTCAGATTTGTTTTTCATGTCGCAGATATATGGGTATTGCGACGATAAATTTCCAGCATGCCGCGGATCGTAAGATCTCCATCAAAAACATCAATCGCATCGGTCGCGCCTTCAAATAGCGAGACAATGCCCCCAGTCGCGACCACCTTCATGGGATGGCCATAGTCTTGCTTAATCCGGCTGATCAGTCCTTCGATCAGGCCGATATAGCCCCAAAATACGCCCGCCTGCATGGCCCCGACCGTGTCCTTGCCAATGATCCGGTCCGGACGCTGAATCGCCACGCGCGGCAGCTTGGCCGCTGCCGTGTGCAGGGCCTGCATGGACAGGTTTACACCCGGTGCAATCACCCCGCCCTCAAACGCGCCGTCGGCTCCTACCACATCAAAGGTGGTTGCGGTGCCAGAATCGATAATAATCAGCGGGCCACCATAGCTCATAAAGCCGCCAATCGCATTGACCAGCCGGTCGGCCCCCGCCTCTGACGGCTTTTCGATCCGCACCTCAATGCCCAGTTCGGCATTGTCGCCGATTACCAGGGGCTCGACCTTGAGATACCGGCGGCTAAGATTGCGCAGATTAAAGATCGACTGGGGCACGACACTGGAAATGATGCAGGCTTCAAAATCATCAAGGCTTAGGCCTTGAAGCTGAACCAGTTGCATCAGCCAGACGGCATATTCATCGGCCGTGCGCGAAGACTCGGTCGAGGCGCGCCACTGGGCAATCCAGTCGCGACCATCATGGATCGCAAACAGGGTATTGGTATTGCCTTGCTCAATGGCTAACAGCATCAGGCGTCTCCAAAAAACACGTCACCGGCGGAAATACAGCGAACCGTGCCATCCGCCAAACGAAGCCTTAGGGCACCGTCATTATCCAGCCCCTCAGCCACGCCCTCGACCGTCTCATGGCCAAGGCGCGCGGTGCAGGCAAGCCCTAGGCCATAGGCCCGCGCCGTCCAGGCCTTGGCAATGGGTTCAAAGCCGCCCTCCTGCCAAGTCATGAGCCAATGATCAAAGGTCTGGTTCAAAACATGCATGGCTTCAGCCTGGCTAGGCACAGTCGCGCCGAGAAAATCGCCAAGCGCGGCAGCCGGGCGTTCGGGGTTCTGGGGCGGGGTTTGAAGATTGATGCCAATGCCAACCGCCAGCCAAAGCTGGCCATCGGACCGCGCGCCCGACTCCACCAATATGCCGCTGACCTTGCGGCCCTGCACAAGCGCGTCATTGGGCCATTTCAAGCGGGTGATTGGCTCAGCCAGATAGCGATCAACCAGATCGGCCACGGCCAGTGCCGCAACAAACGAGACCTGCGCCGCCTTTGCAGGCGGCAGGGCGGTCGTCATCAGCAAGGTGGCCGCCAGATTGCCGCCCTTGTCTTCCCAGACCCGGCCCCGCCGACCGCGGCCAGCGGTCTGATGCAGGGCCGTGATCCAAAGCGGGCCTGTTTCGCCGGCCTCCGCACGGCTGCGCACCTCGGCATTTGTAGAGCCCGTCTCGATCAAGGTCAGGACCGGGACAGGTCCCTCATGCACGATCAAGGCGGGCCTATTTCAGACCAAAGGACACGGCCGCTGTGCGCGCCAGTGGCTCAAGCCAGGCCATGGCTGGCAGGACCAGAGGAAAACAGAAAAGGGCCGCGGCAAAGGCGACGCCCTTGGCTTCCAAGGGCGGGGTATCGGTCTGGCCGGGGGCCGGATCAAACCACATGGTCTTGATCAGGCGCAGATAATAGAAGGCTGCGACCACACTGCCGAGCAAGAGCACGGCCGCTAGGATCCATTGGCCAGACGCAATCGCGGCCTTGAACACAAATAACTTAGCCCAGAACCCGCTAAAGGGCGGCAGGCCCATGACCGAGAAGGACAGGGCCGTCAGAACCAAGGCAAGGCCTGGCCTTACCCGCGCAAGGCCTGCAAAATCGCTTAAGGTTTCCATTGGCTTGCCATCGCGCGACAGGGCACCAAGGCAGGCGAAAAAGCCGGTCACATCAATCATGTAAAGGACCATGAACACCAATATGGCCTGCATACCCTCTGCCGTGCCCGCCGAAAGGCCGATTAGGGCATAACCAATATTGGCGATCGAGGAATAGCCCAGCAGGCGCTTAATATTGCTCTGGGCCAGACCACCAAACGCGCCAATCGCCACCGACAAGAAGGCTGTAATGACGATGATCTGACGCCATTGGTCAATCGCCGAACCAAAAGCCTCAGACAGGACCCGGGCAAACAGTACCATGGCGGCAAGCTTGGGTGCAGCGGCAAAGAAGGCGACGATTGGGGTGGGCGCGCCCTCATAGACATCGGGCGTCCACATATGGAAGGGCGCGGCCGAGACCTTGAAGGCCAGACCGCACATCAAGAAGACCAGACCGAACAAGACGCCAGTCCCCGTCGTGCCATGCTGGATCGACTGGGCGATGACATCGAAATGGGTCGAGCCGGCAAAGCCATAGATTAAGGATGCGCCATAGAGCAAAAGGCCCGACGACAGGGCACCTAGCACAAAATACTTCAGGCCCGCTTCTGAGGCCTTGGCATCATCTCGGCGGAAGGCGGCCAGCACATAGAGGGCCAAAGACTGCAGCTCTATGCCGATATAGAGCGAAATCAGATCACCCGCCGAGACCATCATGCCCATGCCAATCGCGGCCAGCAGGATCAGGATCGGGAACTCAAAGCGCTTATTATCCACTCGGCCAAGCCAGCGATCACCCAACAAGATGGCCACAGGGCTGATCAGATAGACCGCCACCTTGGCAAACCGCGTTGCGCTATTGGCAATAAAGCCGCCTGAGAAGGCTGCGCCATCGGGACCAATCGCGGCAAAGGCCGCGGCGGCGAACAGGGCCAGACTTGCGCCAATCGAGACCTCGCTCATGCCCTTTTCGCCGCGAAAAGCGCCGTAGACCAGCAGGACTAGGGTTGCGCCTGCCAAGAAGATTTCAGGGCGGGCCAGTAGGAGTGCGTCTTGGAAGTTCATGGTCATAACTCCCCTCACCCGCCAATCGCGGCTTTATAGACACCGACCAATTGATCGACAGACGCGGCAGTGAGGTTGAAAACAAGGCCCGGCCTT
>CANGEH010000148.1 GCA_947452665.1 Caulobacteraceae bacterium | reverse complement strand
ATCGCATAGGCAGCAAAGCCATATTGGCCCTGAACAATATTATCGCCGGGCTCGAGCAAGACCTGGTTCAGGATCGCGAAAATCTCGTCCGAACCACAGCCAAAGGTCAGGCGCTCGGGTTCTAGCTGATAACGCTGGGCAATGGCGGCGCGCAGGGCCTGACTTTGGCCATCGGGATAAAGGTGCAGCCGGTCTATACCCGCCGCAAAGGCGGCCTTGGCCTTGGGGCTTGAGCCCAAAATATTCTCATTGGCCGATAGCTTGACCGGATCAGTGACGCCCTCGGCTGTGGCTCGGCCAGGCTTATAGGCATGGATGTCGAGGATCCCGGGCTTGGGGGTCGGCTGGGTCAGGTCGCGTGGCGTGGTCATGGCAGTCCATAGCCTTGGAAATGGTGCAAATGAAACGAAGGGTTTTTTACACGTAAAACGGCTCGGGAGAAGCGCCGATCACGCCGGACAGTTGGCCAGGCGCGCGGATCAGCCTGACATCATCGCGCTGATAAAATCCGGCTAGGCTAAACAGTCTAAGGCCGCCAGACTCGCAAACCAGATGTGCCGCAACGCCGTCGCGGGCTAGGCTTTCAGCAATCGCCGCCACCGGGCCCGGCGCATCGGTCACCCAAAAGGTCTGGTCCGCGCCGGTCGGCTCTGGGGTCAGGGCCGCCACGGCCAGCGCCGCCATCGGCCCGCTGGAGGCCAGATCGGGCAGGGCGGCAAATACTTGCAGGCTTGGTTCGGCCAAAAGCCGCAGCCACCAGGGATGATCGCCAGACAGGGCCAGGATCGCGATACCGCCGGGGGTCTTAGCCGCGGCCAGCGCCTCTTCAGCCTTGGTCACTAATCTTGCGGGTGGGGCCGCGCCAAAGGTCTGGCGGGCGAGTTCAAGCGTGTGGGGCCCGTCCTTGCCGCTCCAGATGCTCAGATGGCTAGGCGCATGACGCGCGCGGTCCTCGGCCAAGATTTCGCGCCATAGCCGCACAATAAGCCCCAAACGCGCGGTGGTACGCGGCAGGGCCGCGACCCGGCGCAGGGTCAATATGGCCTGCGAGGGATCAAGCGCGCTGGCTAGGGCCGCCCGCTCATCAATCAGGGCCAAAAGGGCGGCATCTATGGCCTCTAGGCGCGCGGCTGTGTCCTTGGCCATTAATAGACCTTTGGCGCTTGACCAAGGGCCACCGGGCCAATGGTGGTGCGGCCCGCTTCAAAGCTCAAGTTTACCCGCGCGCCCTTGGCTTCAATGCCGCCTTGACGCGCATCGACAACGGCCGCAGCGATCTGGGCGGCGGAAGGGTCGATCAGGCCGGTATCGCCCATGGCCAGCAAGGCTTGGGCGCCAAATCGCAGATTGGCCTCGAGCGAGCCGCGAAGACGGCCATCCGCCCCAACGCTCAGGCGACCAGCCGTCAGGCCCATATGGGTATCGCCAAGGGATAGGCCGCCCTGTTTTAGGCTTAAGGCCCCGCCTGCCGCCGTCCAGGACCGCACAGCGCCCGGCCAGTCTCGGCCCTTAAAAGCTTCCCTTTGGCTCAAGGTTGCGTCCCACAGCAGCGAAACCGGCTTGGTGCCTGCCAGGCGCGCGGTCAGGCCACCGCCCGCGGCCTTGCCGCCGTCGAGCCGCAGCAGCATGGCCATTTCATTGTCACCGCCCGGGATCAGGTGAAATTCCAGCTTGTCGGCGCTGGCCAGACCAAAGCTTCCTACGCCCGGGTCTGGGCTAAAGCCAAGCCCGGCGCCCTCGACCGAAAGCCTCGGCAGGGCGACCCCAGACTGAACAAGGCTGGCCCTCAGCCCCTTGGCCGTGACCCGCAAGGGCCCCGCGACCGGCCGCATGACGGTGACGCCATCAGGGGCGACCAGCACCAGATGGTCCAGCCTATAGGCAAAGGCCTCGGTCTTGAGCACGGGAAAGCTAAGGCCCCAGCCCGAAGGCTCGGACAATTTGGCCTCGGTCAGGGTCACATCAACCCGGAATGGATAGCCGCCAATCTTGCGGCTAACCCAGCTGACCTGATAGCCTGCTTGGCGCAGCGCATTAGCCTGCTTGTCCATGCCGGTCTTGACCTGGCCGCTCATCACCCACCAGCCAAGGCTCCAGCCTAGGGCCGCAACCCCGACCAGGGCATAGGGCGCATAGAGCCAAAACCGCCTAGGCGGTTTGCGCTGGGGGGCTGGCTCGGGCATGGTCGCACCGGTTTCAGGATCAAGAGTGTTTGACGACATGGTATCGACGGGCCCCGATGGGGAGAGGTGGGTGTTTGGCTATGGCTCGCTGATGTGGCGGCCAGGCTTTGACTTTGTAGAGGCAAGTGCGGCCCTACTCCATGGGCGCAGGCGGGCTTTTTGTATCTATTCGGTCCATCACCGCGGCACTTATGAGCGCCCGGGTCTGGTTTTGGGGCTAGCCCCCGGCGGCGCAGTGCGTGGGCGGGCCTATCGGGTGGCCAAGGAACAATGGCCAGATGTCTATGCCTATCTGTGTGAACGCGAACAGCCGACCGAAACCTATATTGAATCCAGAGCCATGGTCAGCTTGCCCAACGGACAAAGGGCCCAGGCCCTGGTGTTCTTGTCCGACCTTAAACACCCGCAATGGGCGGGTGACCTTAGTCTTGAGGCCCAGGCCCAATTGATCGCCGGGGCAAGCGGGCTGTCTGGCCGCAATATCGATTATCTCACCGACCTGGTCGAGCACTTGCGCGCCGAAGGCATTTGCGATTCCCACCTTGAGACCCTGCTCGTCAGGGTCCAGGCCCTCGAGGCGGCGGACTAGAGGTTTTGGGCCATTAGGGCGTTTGACGCGGTCTCAATCTTGGCCTGCATCGCCTTCATGAACTCGCCGCGCCGCAAGCCTGCGGGCAGGGGTTCAAGGAATTCAAACACCACCGTTCCTGGATGGCGCAAAATGCCCTTGGCGGGCCAGTGCTGGCCTGAATTGGTGGCAATCAGGCTGCAAGGCAGGTTTAGATCGCGATAAAGCGCGGCAACGCCCGGCTTATAGTCCGGCTCAGCCCCTGGCATTTTGCGTGTGCCTTCGGGGAAGATCACCACCTGGCGGTCATGCACAAACCGGTCTTGTGCATCGCTGACCATTTTGCGCAGGGCCTTGGCCTGGGCACCGCGATCAATCCAGATCATGGTCGCCTTCACAGCGTGCCAGCCAAATAGCGGGATAAAGGTCAGTTCGCGCTTCATGACAAAGCAGACATCAGGCAGGACCACAAACGGCACGATCGTATCGAGCATGCCCATATGCTTGCCCGCAATCAGGGCCGCCCCGGTCGGCACATATTGCTGTCCGCGGATCTCAATCCGAACACCTGTGATCCAGCGCAGGCCAAACAACATGACATGGGCCCAGATCTTGAGGGCCCTGGCCATTAATTGGCGCGGCAAAAGCACCAAGGGCAGATAGGCTGTGCCCAAAAAAGCAGTCCAGAAAAATAGCCAGAATGTGAACAGGACAGACCGGATCCAGATCATGCGGCAGGCTCCTTTGGATGGCCATCATCCTTGGGCCCGAGGCTTAGAAACGCTTCGCGCAGCAGGATGGCCAAGTATTTATTGTATTCTTTGATCATGCGCCGGGCGCTTTCGGCCGTGCGCCACCAATGCTTTGCGTCCAACTCGCCCGTGCGCACCGCATAGGGCGTCAAGATCACTTGGGGAATAGCGGCGCGCAACTCCATCAGGCTGCGGGGCATGTGGTAGTCCGAGGTCACAACGATCAAGGTGGCATAGTTCTTGGCCTTGACCCAGGCGGCAATCTCCCGGGCATTGCCCAAAGTGTCGGCAGCCTCAAAACCGAGATCGACACAACAGTTGAAAATCCGACGGCTGGCCTTGGCGACGCCGCGAATTTCGGCGCGGGTGGCCTTTGGATTGACCCCTGAAATCAGCATCCGTTGGGCCTTGCCTTCTTGCAACAGCTTCATGGCTTCGCGGATACGGTCGGTCGAGACACCAGTCAGGGCGACAATGCCGTCAGATATTGCCGGCTCTTGCGCGGGTGTAAACGCATCGATGCGCGCGGCAAAGGCCAGCAAGCCGACCGTCCAGATCATTAATATGATCAGGAGCGCCGCAATGGTTTTCACGGCATGGCCCTTAACAGGCCCAATGTGGTCAAGCGGGCGGCCAGGGCGGCGACGAGGGCGGCAACCACAGGGCAGGGCAGGGTGATCAAGAGGTCCGTCCAGGCAATGGGCAGAACCGGGGTCAAGCCCTCAGCTCCGCCCAAGGTTCGCACAGCTGCCGCAAGACCAGCCGCAGCGCTGGCCCCTAGAAACCCCGCAAAAAAGGCCATGGTGGCAAACCGGGCCTGGAACAGGTCGGCAATGAAGCGATCCTGTGCCCCGGTCAGGTGAAGAAGCTCCACAATCTGATGACGCATCGACATGCCTGCGCGCGTGGCGAAGGTAATCACAGCCGCGGCGGACAGGCCCATCAGCGCAAAGGTTGCTATGGCCAAGCCCCGGGCCATGTCTCCGGCCCGGCCAATATCCTTCATCCACAGCGTATGATCATCAACCGTCACATCCAGGCCCGCCGCCTTTAAGGCGCTGGCCATGCCCTCGGCGGTGGCAGGTTTTAGGGTATCCAGTTGGACATTGACCAGGCGCGGCAGGGGCAGGTCTTGCAATACGCTGTCTTGGCCAAGCCACGGGGCCAGCAAGGCTTCGGCCTCGGCCTTGTCTTGCGCGATCGCCGATTTGACGCCGGGGACCTGTGCCAGCACCTGCACGGCCTGATCGGCGACGGCATCGGGCACCTGGCTAATGGTGGAGCGCACAATAATCGTGGCTGAGCCCTTGAGTTGACGGCCCCAGCCTTGGGCGGCGCGGTCAGCCCCCAGGCCGCCAATGCCGGTTAGGCAGGCTAAAAAACATAATACGGCAATGACGAACACGAGCGAGGCGTCGCGGCCATCCTGACGCGGCAAGAGCGGGGCGGGTATCCAGCGGCGATGATCAAAGGCCTTGGCCATCAAATGTCTCCCGCGCCCATTGGCTCGGCACCAAGGTCAGGCTGGAAGGGGGATTGGCTGTGCGATAGCCTGCCCCCATCCAGATGCATAACCGGCATGCCCGACCGAGCGACCAGGTCCTGATCATGGCTGGCAATCAAGATGGTGGTGCCAAGCCGGTTTAGCTCGACCAGCAAGCGCAAGATTCTCAGGCCCATTTCATGATCGACATTGCCGGTTGGCTCGTCCGCCAGAACAATGCTGGGACGGCCCACAACCGCGCGGGCAATCGCAAGCCTTTGCCGCTCGCCGCCCGACAGGGTCTCTGGCATGGCATCCATGCGCCGACCCAGGCCAACCCAGTTTAGGAGTTCGGCGGCATCATTGCGATAATCTTGCGGCTTTTGCCCGGCAATCCGCAAGGGCAGCACGGTATTATCGAACACATTAAGGTGTTCCATGAGGTAGATTTCTTGAAACACCACCCCAATGCGCCTGCGCAAACTGGGCAGGTCTTTAGGGCGCATTTTTTGCGCGTTTTGTCCAAAAATCTGCACCTCACCGCGCGTTGGGCGGTTGGCCAGATAGATCAGTTTGAGCAGGCTGCTCTTGCCCGCACCCGAGGCCCCGGTCAGAAAATGAAAGCTGCCCGGCTCTAGATCAAAACTGATATCGCGCAGGATCTCTGGCGAGCGTCCATAGCGTAGCCCCACGTCACGAAAACGGACGGTCGGGGGCTTTTCACTGGGGACGGCGGAATTTACCACGGGACTCGCCGGCGCTGCTGGACAGAAGGACAAAAATCGGCGACCTCGATAGTAGAGCTTTTGGAGCGTCCGATTCGCTTGCCATGATACTGACCTGTCCCTCTTGTGCCAGCAGCTATTTTGTCGCCGACGACATGAT
>CANGEH010000147.1 GCA_947452665.1 Caulobacteraceae bacterium | reverse complement strand
GGATGAAATGACCGCCATCTTGCCGTTTGCACCGCACCTGATCGGCAATCCCATGCTTCCAGCAATCCATGGCGGGGTGCTGGGGGCCTTTATGGAAATGACGGCCTTGGCGCAGTTGTCGATCCTGCAGGGCCTTTCGCGCCAGCCCAAGCCGATCGATATTTCGGTCGAATATCTGCGTTCTGCCCGCGGCCTGACCACCTATGCCAGGGCCGATATTCGCAAGATCGGTCGGCGCATTGCCAATGTCCATGTCGAGGCCTGGCAGGACACGCGCGCCACCCCCATTGCCCTGCTGCGGGGGCACTTTTTGCTGACCCTGAAAGACGGGGACGGCTAGGGGCCGTCACCTGCCACTGACCTAGCCGCCCGCTTCAAGCTTTCGGCCTGCAAGGCGTTTAGGCCCTCCAGCAAATACGCCTTGGCCATGCCATCCGGGACCGGCAATAGACCTGTCAAATAACCGGTATACTCAATCTGCGTCGCCGCGCCGCTGGCATCGGGCGATAACCGCCACTGCCCCCGCAATTGCGTGATGTCACGCCCAAGCTTGCGATAATCCAGACGGCGCTGAAACACGTAATCGGATCGCACCACATTGCGCAGCGCAAGCGGAAACCAGGGCAGGCGCATCCTGTGTTCACGGATATCCCACAGCCCGGCGGGATCGCTCTGCATAACCTTGCAACTGACCATGCCCGGAACATGCCTTGGCGCGGTTGCGCAATCGGTGAGCACGTCCCACACCACCGAAACCGGTGCCGCCACCGTCATTTCCGCAGCCACCCCGTGATCCCCACGCACGGCATCCACCACCGACCAAAGGCGTGGGGAATCAGCCTTTGCCGCGCAGGGTCGCCAGACCATTAGGGCAAGCGCCAAACCTAGGCGTCCACACACGCCCCCCCGTTGAACTTTCTGGCGATTTGGCAATCACCGATCCTCCTAGGCGCAAAATCCATGACCAAGCCCTCACCATATCGCGCTCAGCCCTAAAGAGATATAAGATCGTATACGGAACATTTACAATTGGCATACTCAAGTAAACATTAAACAAAAATCACTTAATAGACATATATGACAATTATTTGACAAAAATATTACGTGAATTCCAGCTAAATTGTGACTTTTTATTGTCGAAATGGGTTTGTTAGTCACGAAATTGTAGCGGACCCTATCTATGGCTTCCCTTTGATATTGGAATCGGCAGTTTTTGCACGAACTGTCGCATTATGCTTAATCAAAGGGGATCTAAATGAAGACCAAATATCGTATTGGCGTCAGTGTTGCCGCCCTGCTCTGCCTAACGGCTCCGGCGGCCTATGCCCAACAAACCACAGCGTCGGTTCGTGGTGTCGTCAGCAATGCAGAAGGCGCCTCGGTCGCAGCAGCAAGCTTGACCGTGATCCACCAGCCCTCCGGTACGCGCGCCCTGACCAAGGCCGATGCGTCCGGACAATTCGATCTGCGCGGCCTGCGCGTCGGCGGCCCCTATAAGATTATTGTTTCGGCACCTGGCTTTGCGACCAACACCACAGACGGCGTCTATCTGACCGTTGGTGACATTTCCCAACTGGCGATTAGCCTTGAGCCTGAAACCAGCGAAGTCGTTGTCACGGGCCAGCGCAACGCCTCTCGTTTGAGCAATCCTGGCTCGCGCACGGGTCTGCGCCGCACCGATATTGAGGCGGTTGTCTCGCCAAAGCGTGATATTCGCGACATTGGCCGTCGCGACCCACTCGCAACCCTTGACCTTGGCGTACGCGGCACCGGCCCATCCGGCGGCCTTTATATTGCCGGCTCAACCCCGCGCTCGAACCGCATCACAATCGACGGCGTGCGCAGCCAAGATGATTTCGGCTTGAATACCGGCGGCTTGTCGACCAATCGCGGCCCTGTATCGCCCGAAGCCATTGAACAATTCGCCGTCCAGGCCGCGCCCTTCGATGTTGAAGAAGGCGATTTCACCGGCGGCGCCTTGAACATGATCATGCGTTCGGGTGGCAATGACTTCCACGGCTCGGTCTTTACCTATTACCGTGACAAAAGCCTGGTTGGAAAAGACATTCCGAACTTCTCATCGCCTTATGGCTTCAAGAAGCTCAGCCTTGTTATCGAAGACAAGAATTATGGCGCCTTCCTGTCGGGCCCAATCATCAAGGATAAGCTGTTCTTTGCTGTATCCTACGAGAAGTTCACCACGGTCGATGTCACCGATACCGGCCCATCGGGCGGCGGCTATGCCAACGCCATTAACGGCCTGACCGGCTCAACGGGTGCTAAGGTTACGACGGCCGATATTGCGACCATCTTGGCGCCTTGGAGCGGCTATGCCGCCTCGGCAAAGCTTACGCCCGGCACGATCAGCCTGACCCAGCCTGTCGAAGACGAAAAATACTCTGCCAAGGTCGACTATAACCTCACGGACAATCAGCGCCTAACCGCGACCTACCGCCATGCGTTCAGCACGGTCGTCAAGCGCCAAAATATTTCGGCGACCAGCATTGGGCTTGACACCAACTGGTATTCGCAGCCGGAAACTGAAGACAATTATTCGCTGCAGCTGAATTCCAAATGGACCCCGGAACTGTCGACTGAGGCCCGGATTTCTTATCGCGACTATACCCGCGGCCAGACCCCGCCCACCGGCCAAAACTTCTCAGAAATCCGGGTCTGTTCGGACGCCATTACGGTCGAAAATCCCTATGATTGCCTGAAAACAAACTCCGGCCAGCCCACCCTTTTCTTCGGTCCTGACCAGTTCCGTCATGCAAATGTCTTGCAGACCAAGAACCTAGCGGGCCAGGCGGTCGCGTCCTATCGGATGAAAGACCATCTGATCAAGGCCGGCTATCAGTATAAGGGCATTGATATCTTCAATCTCTTTGTTCCTCAGGCCAAGGGCATTTATTATTTCGACGCGATCGGTGACTTTGCCGCCGGTAAGGCTGGCCAGCTCAGCTATACCAACGCGCCATCCGGCAATCCGAGCGATGCCGCGGCCAAGTTTACCTATGATGTCAATACCCTGTTTGTCCAAGACAGCTGGGACATTAGCCCAGACTTCACCGTCAATTATGGTCTGCGCTATGACCTGTATAAGAGCGGCGACAAGCCTGCGCTCAATCCCAACTTTGTCACCCGCAACGGCTTTAATAACCAGACAACATTTGACGGCCTGAAGGTCTTGGCGCCTCGGGTTTCGGCCAAATACAATTTTGGTAAGTTTGACGTCAGCGGCGGCTTTGGCCTGGTGTCTGGCGGTCTGCCCGACGTGTTCTTGAGCAACTCCTTCTCGAACACCGGCATTCTGACCAATGGTATCGTTGTGCGTCGCCTCAAAGACGGTACCTATTCCGAGACAAACTCCGCCACCGTCGTTGATACGGCTACGGGCGATGCCTTGCTGAACCTTGACAAGACCAACGCCAATTTTGGCTTTGCCCTGCCAACCATTGCCAATAGCCTGCTTCAGGCCGACAGCATTGTCCGGCGCACCGCGGAAACCAATTCCCTGTCGCCCGACTTCAAGATGCCGACCGATTGGAAGGCTAACCTCGCTTTCCGGACCGAGGCCATGGGCTTTAGACTTGGCCTGGATGCGGTTGCGATCCGCAGCCAAGATGGCCTCGCCTTCCGCGACCTGCGGGCACGCAAGCTGACCATTAACGGCGTGCAGCAACTCACGCCCGATGGCCGGATTCGTTATGACGGCTTGAACATCACAGCCGCCAACCGCGCCACCGCGGGCCTGCCCGTCGCCAGCAATGCCGACTATGTCAATCTCGGCAGCTCTAGGGACATCCAGGCCTATAATCCAAGCCAAAAATCCTCGAGCCAGACCATTGCCGCCTCGATCGGCCGCGAGCTTTACGGCGTGGATGTCAATCTGTCCTATGCGGTTCAGCGTAGCTCGCTCTTTGGCGGTCTGCCTGAGTTTGCTACCACAGCCAGCGGTCTTTATGGCGAGCAATATGCGACCTATGACCCCAATGGCGCGGTGCGCGGCAAGGCGGCCAATAACATCGACAAGGCAGTCAAGGCCGATATCTCCTACAAGTTTGAAGTCTTTAAGGGCTGGGAGAGCCGCGTTGGTGTGTTTGGCGACATGCGCACAGGTCGGCCAATCAATTTCCTAATGTCTGACCTCAATAGTGGCCGTAGCTCGGTCTTTGGTGTCAATCGATCGGATATGATGGCCTTTGTTCCCCAACTCACCACCGCCGAACCCGGCAGCAATGACCTGAAATATGTCACCAATGGTACGACCGTTTTCTTTAAGGACGCGACCGAACTGGCCAATTTCAAAAAGGTAATCAATAAGTTCGGTATCCCAACCGGGGGCATTTTGAAAAAGGGCTATGGCCGCAACCCCTTCATGGCCAAGTTCGATTTCCAATACTCTCAGCGCATTCCAACCCCGTTCGAAGGCCACAGCGCGCTCTTTACTGTGGACATCGCCAATGTCGGGAACCTGCTGAACAAGCATTGGGGTACGGTTAAGGAATACACCGACAGTCGTTCCGGCGGCCGTATTGTCAGTGTTGAATGCGCCGATGCGGCGGGCGTGGCACAGAAGAGTGATAGCGCTACCTGCGCGGCCTATCGCTATAGCAATGTCTCGACCAGCATTACGACGCCGACGGTCAATCCAGACCTATCGACCTGGTCGATCCTGCTGGGCTTGAAGTATCAGTTCTAAACTGAATAAGCCTTTCAAAACTCAAGGCCTTTTGGGGCGGCATCAATCGGTGCCGCCCCATTTTTTATCTACAAACCGCCTTGCAAAATGATATGTTATAACATAAATGACGGATCGCAAATTTCGTCTGAGGCATGACCATGACCCATCGGCTCCGCACCCTGTTTCTGACCACAGTCGGGCTGGCGGGCCTTATGCAGGGGATTGCCCGGGCCGAGGCGCCCGCGGCACCCGAAGAGGTGATCATAACGGCGGCGCCCTATGCTGTTTCGCTCGATAGCGTCACCACCAGTATCGAGGTTGTGAGCCGGGCAGCGCTGGACATTGCCAATCCTGCGGGCCTTGGCGACCTGCTCAATGGCATGACCGGTGTGCGGTCAACGGCCTTTGGCCCGGGTGCCAGTCGGCCGATCATTCGCGGCCTGTCGGGGCCACGCGTGATGATCTTGCAAAATGGCGTGGGCCTGGTCGATGCCAGTTCGGTATCGCCCGATCATGCTGTGGCCTCAGACCCGGCCGAGTCCAGCCGGATCGAGGTGCTGCGCGGGCCATCAACCCTGGCCTATGGCGGCTCTGGTATTGGCGGCGTGGTCAATATGATTGACGAGCGGGTACCGTCGCGCGCCGCCGCGGACGGTCTCGAGGGCCGGGCCAGCGCCTCCTATGACACGGTCAATAATGGCAAGGCGTTTTCGGCCGCCCTCAAGGCCGGGACCGGACCCATTGTGTTTGCCGCCGATATTGTCCGGCGCAGGGCAGGCGATTATGAACTGCCAAGCGCGCCAGTTTCTAGCCGTTTTGCCGCTGATCAGGGCCTGACGCCTGCCCCCGATGCCAAGGTGCTGAACAGTAATGTCGAGCTGGATGCCTATGGCGTGGGCGCGTCCTATATTGGCGAACGTGGTTATGTCGGGGCCTCGGTCAAGCGCACAGATACGACCTATGGCGTGCCCTATGCCCAGTTTTCTGAGCCCGCCCCGGGCCAAGAGGGGCCGGTGCAAATCCATTTGAAACAGACCCGTTATGACCTGCGCGGCGAGCATCAACTCGATATGGCCGCGTTCGAAAAGGTGCAGTTCTCGATCGGCTATGCTGATTACCAGCATGCCGAGATTGCGGCGGTCAATGGCGCGGTTGGCACGCGGTTTTTGTCCAAGGGGGCCGAGGGCCGGATCGAGCTTGTGCACCGCG
>CANGEH010000146.1 GCA_947452665.1 Caulobacteraceae bacterium | reverse complement strand
GCGACAAAGAACTGGAACAGGCAATGGCAGGGCGGCAGGGCCATGTCATCCACCTCGGACGGGTTCCAGGCGCTGACAATATGGCGGCGGCTATAGGGATTAGCCTTTAGGCCCGCCACCAGCTGGGTCATCTGATCGATCGTGCGGCCATCGGGACTGGCCCAACTGCGCCATTGCTTGCCATAGACGGGGCCAAGATCGCCCTTATCATCGGCCCATTCGTCCCAGATGCTGACCCCGTGATCATGCAGATACTGGATATTGGTATCGCCGCGCAGGAACCATAAGAGCTCGACTATGATCGATTTGAGGTGAAGCTTCTTGGTGGTCAGCAGCGGAAAGCCTTGGGCCAGATCAAACCGCATCTGACGGCCAAATACGCTCAAGGCCCCCGTGCCGGTGCGATCCTGCCGAAAGGCGCCGTTGGCGAGGATGTCGGCCAACAGATCAAGATATTGCTGCTCGGGATGGGCAGCGGTCTTTGCGGCGGAGGCAGGGGCGTGTGCGTTCATGTGATTCTGACCCTTGGTCTTGCGACAGGTTAAAGGTCGGTCGGGCAGAAATCCAACGGTTCCGTTAACCGCCGAAGCCACCTTCGCTCAGGAACATCTCTTCATCAACCGTGGTCTCCCGACCCAGAGCCGGATTGCGGTGAGGAAATCGCCCGAACTGTTCGATAATCTGGCTATGGACAATGGCCCATTTGAGGCTGTCCTCATCGCCGCTGGCCAGGCCGTGGGCACTGAACAGCTCGACGCTGAAGGCCTGATCGCTTGGGTCTTCAGAATGTTCGAAGGGCAGATAGAAGAAGGGCCGCAGCGCCGCCTCCATCTCCTGATCATAACCCCTGGCAATGGCCTTGCGCGCCACGGTGCGGGCGCGCCCGTCTGTGGCAAAGGCGTGGGCCGTCCTACGATAGATGTTGCGGGGAATCTGGTCGAACAGAAGGATCAGGCCCAACGCCCCGACGGCCCCTTGCGCCTCCCAATCATCGTGCTCACCGCGCGCGGCGGCCATGTGCATCGACCCGAACCGCAGGATCAAGGCCTCATCAAAGCGGCCATTTTTCTTGAACCACTTACTGGGCCCAGCATTTTCCCAATAGACCGCCACGTCATGGGGTGTCGCTCGTCGTGACATCGGCCAAAGATCCTAAAGGCGAGGCGTTCAACTCCACTATTCCAATACATATAAAGGCAGAGGCTTGCGCACAATGCACCCAGACCTTGACGTGAGGGCAAAAAAACGCTCGAAAGCAGCCTTTCCGAAAAGCGTCCCGCCAAGGGGCCCTTGAATGACCCGTCTGGAGACCTGATCATGCGTGTTTATTACGATCGCGACGCAGACCTTGGCCGTATCCTCGACAAGAAGGTGGCGATCGTAGGTTATGGCAGCCAAGGCCATGCCCACGCGCTGAACCTGCGCGATTCCGGCCACAAGAATGTCGCCGTGGCCCTGCGCCCCGGTTCGGCCTCGGCTAAGAAGGCTGAAGCGGAGGGCCTGAAGGTCCTCACCGTCGCCGAGGCAGCCGCCTGGGCCGACATGCTGATGATCCTGGCGCCTGACGAATTGCAGCGCGGCATTTATGAGCACGAGATTGCGCCCAATATCCGCGATGGTGCAGCGCTTTTGTTCGCCCACGGCCTGAATGTGCATTTCAAGCTGATCGAGCCAAAGGCCAGCATTGACGTACTGATGGTCGCGCCAAAGGGCCCCGGCCACACTGTGCGCGGTGAATACATCAAGGGCGGCGGCGTGCCCTGCTTGATTGCTGTGCATCAGAACGCGACCGGCCAGGCCATGGAGCTGGGCCTTGCCTATGCCTCGGCCATTGGCGGCGGTCGGTCTGGCATTATTGAGACCAATTTCCGCGAAGAGTGCGAAACCGACCTGTTCGGCGAACAGGCCGTCCTGTGCGGCGGCCTGGTTGAGCTGATCCGGGCGGGCTTTGAAACCCTGGTCGAAGCCGGTTATGCGCCGGAAATGGCCTATTTTGAGTGCCTGCACGAGGTCAAGCTGATTGTCGACCTGATCTATGAGGGCGGCATTGCCAATATGAGCTATTCGATCAGCAATACGGCTGAATATGGCGCCTATGTCTCTGGGCCCCGCGTGGTTACATCCGACACCAAGGCCGAAATGAAGCGCATCCTGACCGATATTCAAGAAGGCCGCTTTGTGCGTGACTTCATGCTGGAAAACCAGGCCGGCCAGCCCAGCCTGAAGGCTATTCGCAACCGCGCTGCCGAGCACGAGATCGAAGAAGTCGGTGGCCGCCTGCGCGCCATGATGCCTTGGATCGGCAAGAACAAGCTGGTCGACAAGGCCAAGAACTAAACCTTTAGAAACAGGGGCTGGGGTGTGAAGCGGATTGAGCGGCTTTATCTCTCCGGCCCTGAAATATGGTACCCGGACGCTGAGGCCTTTGCGAGCGAGCGCAAGGGTCTTTGCCGGGCTGCCGGGTTTGAGGCGGTCACGGCCCTGGATGGGGCCATGATCGAGACCCTTAATACCGAGGCCATGGCCCGCGAGGCCTATGCCTCTAGAACCGGTCAGATGCGTCTGGCCGATGCCGGCATTTTCAATTTGACCCCCTGGCGCGGCCCATCCTGTGATGCGGCAACCGCGTTTGAGGCTGGCTTTATGGCCGCCCTGGCCAAGCCAATTTTTGCCTATCTCAACGTCGCCACCGAAGACGAGGCCGATTATCTTGGCCGGATCGATATCCATATCGGCGCACATCAAGACGAGGCCGAGGTCTGGCGCGACGACGATGCTTGCAAGATTGAAGACTTTGAACTGCCCGAAAGCCTGATGCTCTGGGCCGAGGCGAGGCGCCTGTTTGTCATTGTCACCCCAGACGTGCTGGGCGACCTGACGGGCTTGGAAATGTGTCTTGAGGCCTTGAGCCTCTATACGGACTAGCAGGGTCCCCTCCCCGCCTGGGCGGCGAGAAGGGGATACTTTTTACTAGTATAATGTACCCATAGCCGAGGCATTATAGTCCATTAGCTCAGCCTCGCGGCCATCGCGGACCTTTTGCACCCAATAGGGATCGACCAGCAGGGCACGGCCAACCCCGACCAGGTCAAATTCTTCGGCCTCAAGCCGCTTGATCAGACCGTCAATCGAGGCGGGCTTGGAGGCTTCGCCGCCCATGCCCGCGACAAATTCACCCGACAGACCCACCGAACCCACCGTAATGGTCGGCTGGCCGGTCAGCTTCTTGGCCCAGCCGGCAAAATTGAGGTCAGAACCTTCAAATTCAGGCTCCCAGAACCGGCGCTGCGAGCAGTGGAAGATATCGGCCCCGGCATCGGCCAAGGGCTTGAGCCAGGCTTCCAGCTCTTGTGGCGTCTGGGCCATCTGGACTGAAAAGTCCTGCTGCTTCCATTGCGACAGGCGGATAATGACGGGATAGTCTGGGCCAACCTCGGCCCGCACGGCTTTTAGGATTTCAGCGGCAAAGCGGCCGCGCTCGGCCAGGCTCTGGCCGCCAAAATTGTCGCCGCGGGCATTGGTGCCTTCCCAGAAGAACTGATCGATCAGATAGCCATGGGCGGCATGGAGCTCAATCGTGTCAAAGCCCAGACGCTTGGCATCGCCAGCGGCCTTGGCAAAGGCGGCAATGGCATCGGCGACATCGGCATCACTCATGGGCTCGCCAAACTTCTTGCCCGGAGACGACAGGCCAGAGGGGCTATCGACGGGGCCAGGCGCAACCCAGGTCGTGCGCGGATTGCGGATTGCGCCGACGTGCCAGAGCTGGGGTGCCATGACGCCGCCCTTGGCATGAACCGTATCGATCACGTCCTTCCAACCGGCTAGGGCATCATCACCCCAGAAGCGGGGCACATTGGGATCATTCGAGGCGGCGGGGCGAGCCACCACCGTGCCCTCGGACACGATCAGACCGACATCGCCCTCGGCCCGGCGTTCATAATAGGCGCTGACCTCCTTGGTCGGCACGCCGCCCGGGGAAAACGAGCGGGTCATGGGGGCCATAACCACCCGGTTCTTTAGATGCAGGGACTTATAGCTGAACGGACGAAACAGGGCTTGGTTGGACATGGTGTCGCTTCCTCAAAATTGCGGCCCAGCCCCGCTTTTGGGGACTGGGCCGGATGGGTTTGGTCCTGGTGCAATCGGCCCTGCGGCCTAGAGCCCTAGGATCAATTTGGCCATAATATTGTGCTGGATCTCATTGGACCCGGCATAGATGGAGGCCTTGCGATAGTTCAGATAGGACGGGGCCGCCGGGGCGGCATAGTCGGGACCGGGGCGCGGGGCATTAGTCTCGCCGCGCATTTCGGCCCAGGTATCGGCCACAAACGGCTGGGCATAAATGCCGACCGCTTCAAGCGTCAGTTCGGTAATCGCCTGCTGGGTTTCAGAGCCCTCCAGCTTGAGCATGGAGGAGGCCGGTCCCACCGGCGTACCCGAGGACATGGCCGAAAAGATTTTCAGCTCAGTGGCATTAAGCGCCTCAACCTTGATCTGCAGATTGGCCAGCTTGCGCCTAAAATCTGTGTCCTGGATCATGCTGGTGCCATGGCCCGAGGCTTCGGCCGAAGCAATACGGCGAACCTTTTTGAGCATATTCATCAGGCCCGGCGCATAGGCATTACCGCGCTCAAATTCGAGCAGGTATTTGGCATAGGTCCAGCCCATGCCCTCTTCGCCAATCCGGTTAGAGATCGGCACGCGCACGTCTTCGAAAAAGACCTGATTGATCTCTTGCTGGCCTTCAACCGGACCGTCCAGGGTCGGCAGGGGCCGAATGCTGATGCCCGGCGTATTCATTTCCAAAAGCAGGAAGGAAATACCGTTCTGGGGCTTGGCTTCCTGGCTGGTGCGTACCAGGCAGAACATCCAGTCGGCCCACTGGGCATGGGTGGTCCAGATCTTGGAGCCATTGAGGATATAGTGATCCCCGTCGCGCTCGGCCTTCATCTGTAGGCTGGCCAGATCAGAGCCAGAGCCGGGTTCAGAATAGCCCTGGCACCACCAGATGTCCGAGCTCAAGATCGGCGGCAGGTGCTGCTGCTTTTGCGCATCGGTACCAAAGGCCATAATCACAGGCGCGACCATTTTCAGGCCCATGGGCGAAGACGCAGGCACACCGGCCAGCGACATTTCCATGTTGAAAATATAGTGCTGCGACGAGGTCCAGGTCGGACCGCCATATTGGGCCGGCCAACCGGGCGCGACCCAGCCTTTTTCGGCCAGCTTTTTTTGCCACTTTACTTGGCCCGCCTTGTCCAGATAGCCGTTCTTGGACTGGGACATTTGGCGGCGCAGATCGGCGTCATAGGCCTGTTCAATCCAGGCCCGGACTTCATCGCGAAAGGCAAGTTCTTCGGGGGAAAAGGCCAGATCCATAGCGGCTACTCCACTGCGTCCAGATATTCGACCACAGGCGCACCGGCCATGGTTGGGCCCATCTTCGCCCCGGCGGCCTTGAAATAGTCGGTCTGGCCGTGCGCCTTGAGCGCGTCGGAATCGGCATAAAGCTCCAGCACCTTATAGACGCCCGGCTCGGTACGGCTCTTGGTCAATTGATAGACTAGGCACCCGGCCTCATTGGCCTTGACCTGGGCAGCCAGATCCAAAAACACAGCTTCGAATTCGGCGGCTTTTTCCACCTGGACCTTCAAGGTCGCGACAACACCGATCATGATTGTTTCTCCCGGTTATGATTTTCAAAGATGTTAGACCGCTTGGCGGCAAGGGCAATGGTGACCTAGCGGGAAGCCAGAAAGATTTGCCGCTTATGATGCGCGCGGGGCGGCTCTAGCGCCCCTTAAAGTCCGCAGGGCGCTTTTCGAGGATGGAATCGACGCCCTCCATATGGTCGTCGGTCAGGTGGCTGATGGCCTGGGCCGCTGCGCTCATTTCCATGATTGTGTCATAAGAAGCGGTCTGGCCGTGCTTGAGCAGGGACTTGGC
>CANGEH010000145.1 GCA_947452665.1 Caulobacteraceae bacterium | reverse complement strand
GCCCTATCTGATGCTCGATGCGATCGCCGATTTCCGCGAACTGACCGATATCAAGATCGCAGCGGGAACGACGGGCCTCTTCATGGTCGGCGGCGGCGTGCCGAAGAATTTTGCGCAAGACACGGTGGTCTGCGCCGAAATCCTTGGGTTTGAAGCTGAGATGCACAAATATGCCGTGCAGATCACGGTCGCCGATGTCCGCGACGGGGCCTGTTCGTCCTCGACCCTGAAAGAGGCCGCCAGCTGGGGTAAGGTCAATACCACCTATGAACAGATGGTGTTTGCTGAGGCGACCACGGTTGTGCCGCTGATTGCCTCTGACGCCTATCACCGCGGCACCTGGAAGGGCCGTGAAAAACCGCGCTGGGCCAAGCTGTTCGCTTAAAGGCGCGCTCAGCCCAAACTTGCATCTAGGCTCCATCCTCGTTACCTCTGGCGCATGAGCCAAACCTGTCAACATGGTCACGAGGATGGTCCCGGATTGCGCGGCGCGGCGCTTAGCGACGAATTGGCGGCGGCGGCCCTCTTATGCGGCCAACGCGACCAAAGACTGACCGAGCCATGACGCCGGGTGCTGGAACTTTTGCTGGCCGCAGGTCAGCCGATGAAGGCCTATGATCTGATGGCCGCCTTTGGCGCAGCCGGTCAGGCCGCCAAGCCCCCGACCGTCTATCGCGCCCTAGATTTTCTAGAAAAACAGGGTCTGGCGCATCGGATTGAGAGCTTAAACGCCTTTGTTGCCTGTCGACGCGGGCCTGTGACCCATTCGGCAGCCTTTTTGATTTGTGATTGCTGCGGCCTCACAGCCGAGATCGAGCCCGCCACGGGGCAAGAAGTGGCCGATCTGGGGGCGCGCAGCGGATTTCAGGTTCAATCCCTTACCATCGAGGCCCACGGCCTCTGCAAGGCCTGCCAGGTATGACCCAGACCCCATCTGAAGCCATTGGTGTCGAGATCTGGCGCGGCGGGGTCAATACCTGGGACTGCGACGAGATGGGCCATATGAATGTGCGCTTCTATGTCACCCGCTCGGTCGAGGGCATGGCGGGGCTGGCGGCCGAGATGGGCATGCCCTTTGCCTATGCGCCCTATGCCAATTCCACCCTCCTGATCCGCGAACAGCATATCCGCTTCCTGCGCGAGGCCCATGCCGGGGCGGTCCTGCATATGACCGGCGGCATTGTCTCGGTCGACGAGACCGAGGCCTGGGTGCTGCAAATCCTCTATCACTCCGATACGGGCCAGCCAGCCGCCACAATCCAGAGCCGCATTGGCCATGTGACCGCCCGCGACGGCACCGCCTTTGGCTGGCCCGCCATTGTGCGCGAACGCGCCAAGGCCCTGATGGTCACGGTGCCAGACTTTGCTGCGGCACGCTCTGTCGACCTGAGCCCTGTTGCGTCTCAGGCCAGTCTTGAGCGCGCCAACGCGCTAAACCTTGTCCAGATCGGTCTAGGCGCGCTCTTACCGCAAGACTGCGACGTGTTTGGCCGCATGCGGCCGGAGCAATTTATTGGCCGGGTATCGGACGGGATTGGCCGTCTGATCATGCCCTTGCGCGATCAGGTCGCAAACCTCGCCGAAAATCCGCATGGCAAGATTGGCGGCGCGGTTTTGGAATACAGGTTGGTACAATTTGACTGGCCAAGGGCAGGCGAGCGCATTGCCCTGCGCTCTGGCCTCAGGGGCGTCGATGATCGCACCATGCGGGTTGTGCACTGGATGATCGATCCCGATACCGGCAAGGCCTGGGGCGCGTCTGAGGCCATTGCCATCACTTTCGATCTGGATGCCCGCAAGATTGTTCCAATCAGTCCAGCGGCCAAGACGGCCCTGTCCGCCAGCACCGTGCCCGGCCTGTCGATCTAGGCGACGGCCTCGGTCAGGGCCTCTCGCACCAGGTCCGGTCTTTCCATCGGCAAGAAGTGCGTCGTGCCCGCCACCTCGGTTACGCAGATTAAGCCCTTGCGGTTGCGGCGGCAAAACGCCCCCGCCTCCCCGATCCGGCAGGTGGAGGCAATTTCAGCGCGAAACACTTGAACCGGACAGGTGGCGCGGGCCGCCGCCGTCCAGGGGTCATTGGCCATGGCGGTAAAATTGGACGCTTCCCAAGCCGGGGCACAGGCCAACTCGACCTTGCCATCGGCCCGATCCTTGAACCCACCCTCAATATAGTCGGCTAAGACTTCATCGGGCCAGGTCTTGAAAGCACCCCTGCCCTTATAGGCGGCCATGACGCTGGCGCGATCGTCAAACACCGCCTTGCGCCGCACGGCCCCTTGGGCAATCGGGGCGGCCTTCCAGACCTTGTGATCGGCCCAGGGCAGATTGGCCATCAGACTAACACCCCAGGGCATGATGACCGGATCAAACATGACCAGGCCCTTGACCCTGTCTGGGCGAAGGCGCGAGGCTAAAAGCGAGACTGTGCCGCCCATAGAATGGCCTGCCAGCACCACCGGTTTAGCGCCCGGCTCCTGGCCTAAGACATCCAAAAGCGCGACCAGATCATCGCGCATATCGCCCCAGGACCGGCGACCTTGCGGATTGGCGGCCAGGGTAGAGCGCCCATGCCCGCGCTGATCAATCAATAGTATGCGCAAATCCTTGGCGCGCGGCGCAAGGATGGAGACATAGGTCTGGGCATTGAAGCCATTGGCATGGACAAAGACAATATCCACCGGACGCTGGGCATCGCCCATGTCCAGAGCGGCCATCTCGCCCGCCTCACCGATTTTGTGGATCTTGATCATGCGCGGGCGCTGGGTGTCGGTCAGGGTCGAGGTCATAGGGTCGCAACGGGCTCCGCAGGCGATCAGGCGTTTTGATCAGTATGTCGCAATTTGCTTGGGCTAAAAGCAGGCTTGAGTCTAGGTTATCGCGGACAAGGGAGAACTGTCATGACCCAGACCCATACCTGTTTTGATGTCGAGATCGCCGACGGCGTCGCCCATATTCGTCTAAGCCGCCCAGAGGCGCTCAATACAATGAGCCGGGCCTTTTGGAACGAATTGCCGATGATTGTGCGCCAGATCAATGATCAGGCGCTTGCCCGCTGCATCGTCATCTCATCGACGGGCAAGCATTTCTCAGCCGGGATGGAATTGTCCGTGTTTGACAATGATGGCCTGACCGGTGCGAAGAGCGACCGCCACACAGCGATGGAATCCTTCCGCCATCATGTGCACCATCTGCAAGACACATTCACTTGTCTGGACCAGGCCCGCATGCCCGTGCTGGTGGCGATCCAGGGCGGCTGTATTGGCGGGGCGGTCGATATGGTCTCGGCCTGCGATATTCGCTACACGACCAAGGACGCCTTCTTCTGCATTATGGAGATCAATATCGGCATGACCGCCGATGTCGGCACCTTTCCGCGCCTATGCAAGCTGATCCCCGAGGGCTGGGTGCGAGAACTGGCCTATACGGGCCGCCGCCTCAGTGCGCAAAAAGCCAAGGAGATCGGGCTGGTCAATGAGGTGTTTGACACCCATGAGGATCTGTTAGCCCATGTGTTGGAAACCGCCCGCGAGATTGCCTCCAAGGCGCCCCTGGCCGTGGCCGGCTCCAAGGTCATGATCAATTATGCCCGCGACCACACCATCAAGGATGGGCTGGACTATATTGCCACCTGGCAGACCGGCATGCTTTCGAGCGCGCATATGGAAGAGGCCTTCAAGGCCAAGAGCGAAAACCGCCCGGCCCAGTTCCAGGACCTGCTGCCCTTGCGCAAATCGATGTAGGCTTGGAGTGAGGCCGCTTAAGGCTTGGGTTGCTCTTCGCTATTATTGCTGCCGCCACCACCGGTAACCTGAGCAATCAGGGCCGCAATCTTGTCCGTGGACTCAGCGGCCTGGCTTAGCAATTGGGCCGGGCCCGAACCGGGGGTCGGCACACTGGCGGCCACTTGGCTCATGGCGTTTTGCGCCACGGTCCGCACGGCGTTTTCAGCTGCCGCCATGGCCACATTCTGGGTCGAGGAATAGATAAAGCCATAGGTTGGATAGACGGTCGAGCCAAGATCGCGCGCCGGATCATACCAGACCTTGACCGCGCTCCAGTCACCCCTGGTCGAGACATCAATCACGGTGACGTCTTTTTCCACCTTGCCGCGGCGACCCGATAGGATCGACCAATTGGCATGGGTGACCTGGATAACCCGGTCGGTCAGGACCTGACTGACCACAGCAACATGGCCGTCCTTCATAATGCCGGTGGGCTTAAAGACCAGCACAGCGCCGGACTTGGGCACAAAGCCCTTATTATAGCGGCCGGTGGCCTGTTGCCACCAGGTATAGGCATCACCAAAGATCTGGATGCCAGAAAAGGTCCGGGCAAAGGGTACGCATTGGGTATAAGATTCAGCACGGGCCGGGGCTGTTGGCAGCAGTGCCAAGCCCAAAACCATGGTCAAAACCCCCAGGACGTTTCTCGTCCAGACCAGCATGCAGACAACCCTCTTTGGTGCAAGTGGACCGCTCTCTAGACCATAATCTAGGTTAAGGGAATGCTCGTTTTGCTCTAGGCGCGCGTCTCTAGCCTGGAAAACTCAAAAAATAGCCAGTTAAAACAATGCTCTTTAAGGGGTTACGATTTGGTAAACGCCCGATCCGGTCGCTAGGACTACCCCATCGCTTTGGCGTAAAACCCTTGACTGGACAAACAATAAGGACCGCGTGGCCCGGTTAATCACAGCATCCGTAACCACAGTCTCGCCCGGCCCGACCGAAGGTCCGACATCAATGGCTAGGGATACGCAATTTAATTTCTGTGCCCCGGAAAAAGCAGCCCTTTGTGCGGTTTCGAGCAATCCGGCTAAGGCGCCGGGCGTGTCCGTCAGGCGCACAGGTTCAGAAGTGGTCATGGCGTCAATAATCATGCGGGCTTCTTTCGACACCCGGACGGCTTGGTCAAGCCCCTGGGGGTATGGCCGGACACAAAAAAGCGGGCGCCCCGTCACCGAGCCGCCCGCAAGCTTTAGTCTATAAATGGCTTAGCGCGTACGGGCACCCGCATTGCAGCGGGCCAAGCTATCGGCGTCCAGCATCTTGGCCTCATTGCCAAATGTACTGACGGCACCGACGACCTTGGTCAGTTCGCGGCAGGAGGCCACTGAGACCGTGCGCTCAATGGCTGAAGGCGCGACACAGCTGGAACCTTCACAGGTCCAGACCGCACCGCCGGCAACAACGCGGCTCTTGGCCACGAGGGGCGCTTGCAAGGTCGCAGAGACCGGAGCCGCGGCAATCGCAGTACCTGCCAACAAAAGCCCGGCCAGGGCTGCGGCAACAAATTTGATCGACATGAGAAACTCCTAAGGGTTCGGGGAGGAAACCACGTACCGGCAAACCGCATACCTATCCCCAGGATGCACCGGCACGAACTAAACACTGCTTAGATAACACCCTTTTGGCGAGTCGCCAAATGAAATCTTGGTGAAACCCCTGCGACGATCAGGACACGCCCCTTCCCTCAGGTCAGTATTGCCGAGATGGACAAAGGGGGGCCATACTGGCCGCAACACTAAGAAAAAAGCGAGGAACGACCATGGATTTTGCCCTGCCCAAGGCACTCACAGATTATCTGGCTGTGCTCGATGCCTTTATCGAAAAAGAGATCAAGCCGCTTCAGGCCAAGGATGACAATGAGCGCTTCTTTGATCACCGCCGCGAACATGCCCGCACTGATTGGGACAATCAGGGCCTGCCACGCCATGAATGGGAAGAATTACTCGGCGAGGCACGTGCCCTAGCCGACAAGGCCGGGCACTATCGCTTTGCCCTGCCCAAGGAATTTGGCGGCCAGGATGGCTCTAACCTTTGGATGGCCGTGATCCGTGAGCATTTGGCGGCCAAGGGCCTAGGTCTGCATAATGATCTCCAAAACGAGCATTCGATTGTCGGCAATAATCCGTTTGTGCTGATGCTGCGCGATTTTGGCACGCCCGAGCAGCGCGACACCCTGATCCCGCT
>CANGEH010000144.1 GCA_947452665.1 Caulobacteraceae bacterium | reverse complement strand
GGAACGCATCTCGCTGGGCATTAAGCAGCTTGGCGGCGATCCCATGGCCGGTGACTCCTATCGCAAGGGCCAGACGGTCACTGTGATTGTCACCGAAATCACCAGCGGCGGTATCGAAGTCAAGTTTGGCGAAGACGACGCGCTCATGACCGCCTTCATCCGCAAGTCGGACCTCAGCCGTGACCGTTCGGAACAGCGCCCAGAGCGTTATGCCGTAGCCGATCGTCTGGACGCCCAGATCACCAATATCGACAAGGCGGCTCGCCGCGTGTCGCTATCGGTCAAGGCGCTGGAAATGGCCGAGGAAAAGGAAGCCATTGAGCAATTCGGATCTTCGGATTCGGGCGCTTCGCTGGGTGACATTCTTGGCGCCGCCCTGCGCGAGAAAGCCTCTAAAGAATAGATATAACTTCTTTAATTACCAAACAGTCGGCGGCTCGGGAAACCGGGCCGCCGTTTTTTGTTTCCGAGCAAAACCTATTCACCTGCCGCATTAAGCTAGAATTTACCAAGCAACCCCTTGAAACCGCATTGAATATCTATCATGGTCGCAGGCTTGGACGGGGGCCATCCATGATTAAGTCTGAACTGATCGCCAAACTTGCGACCGAAAACCCACATCTGACTGTAAAAGACGTGGAAAAAGTTGTGGCCGTTATATTTGACGAAATGATTGAAGCGCTTGAACGCGGTGGTCGGGTCGAACTGCGCGGTTTTGGTGCCTTTTCCGTCCGCTCACGCCCCGCCCGCAGTGGCCGCAACCCGCGCACAGGTGAAACCGTCAAGGTCAAGGCCAAGCATGTACCGTTTTTCAAAAGCGGCAAAGAACTGCGCGAGCGTCTAAACGCCGACGAATAGGGCCTTGCCAAGGGGGTCATACCGGACCATCTCCCTTTCATGACTTCTGACGCCCAAGCCTTTCTCGCCCAATCGGCCAAGCTAAACCCGGCCAAGATTTGCGGCCTGTCGACCCCAGAGGCCGTGACCGCGGCCCTAGACGGTCAAGCGGCCTTTATCGGGTTTGTCTTCTTCCCCAAAAGTCCCCGAAATATCGCGCCGCAATTGGCTGGACGCTTAGCTGCGCCTGCGCGCGGACGTAGCCAGATTGTCGCGGTCATGGTGGATCCCACCGACGAGGCCCTGGACGAAGTGACCACTGGTCTAGAACCCGATCTTATCCAACTTCACGGCCAGGAAAGCCCAAGCCGCGCCGCCGCCATAGCCCAGCGTACAGGGTCTGGCCTGATCAAGGTCTTGTCCGTGCGCGAAGCCGGCGACCTGGGCGCCGCCAAGGCCTATGACGGCCTGGTCAGTCACCTGATGTTTGATGCAAAGCCGCCGACGGGCAGTGATCTGCCCGGCGGGGTTGGCAGCCGCTTTGACTGGAGCCTAATGCGGGGACGGCGCTACCAGCAGCCCTGGTTTCTGGCCGGAGGGCTCGATCCTTGGAATGTCGCCGAGGCCTTTGACCAGTCTGGCGCGCCCCTGGTCGACGTTTCCTCTGGCGTGGAGCGCGGGCCGGGGGTAAAGGACCCGTCCTTGATCTCGGCTTTTTTGTCCGCCGTCCGCCGCCGTTAAGACATCGGCACGAGTTTTAAAATCGTCAAGCAGGTCTCAGTCGTGAACGCACCCTCTCCCAATGCCTATACCGCCTATCCCGATGCCAATGGTCGCTTTGGCGATTATGGCGGGCGCTATGTGGCCGAAACCTTGATGCCCTTGGTTCTTGAACTGGGCCGGGCCTATGACGAGGCCAAGAATGATCCGGCGTTTCATGCCGAGATGAGCGGCTATATGACCCACTATGTCGGTCGGCCCAGCCCCTTATATTTTGCTGAACGCCTGACCCAGCATTACGGCGGGGCCAAGATCTATTTCAAGCGTGACGAGCTAAACCATACCGGCGCGCACAAGATCAATAATTGTATCGGCCAGATCCTTTTGGCCCGGCGCATGGGCAAGACCCGCATTATTGCCGAGACCGGGGCGGGCCAGCACGGGGTTGCCACGGCCACGGTCTGTGCCCGGTTTGGCTATCCCTGCATTGTCTATATGGGCGCAACCGATGTTGAGCGGCAAAAGCCCAATGTGTTTCGCATGAACCTGCTAGGCGCAGAGGTTCGTCCCGTGACCAGTGGCACCGGCACCCTGAAGGATGCCATGAACGAGGCCATGCGTGACTGGGTCACCAATGTGGATGACACCTATTACATTATCGGCACGGCGGCTGGCCCCCACCCCTATCCCGCCATGGTCCGCGACTTCCAGTCCGTGATCGGCACCGAGGCCAGGGCCCAGATGCTGGAACGCGAAGGCCGTCTGCCCGACGCGGTCGTGGCCTGTATTGGCGGCGGCTCTAATGCCATTGGCCTGTTTCATCCCTTCCTGGCCGACGAAGGTGTTCGCCTGATCGGGGTTGAGGCCGCCGGTCACGGCTTGTCGACTGGCCAGCACGCCGCCTCGCTAACCGGTGGTCGTCCCGGCGTCCTGCACGGCAACAAGACCTATTTGCTGCAAGATGATGACGGCCAAATCATTGATGCCCATTCGATCTCAGCCGGTCTCGACTATCCAGGCATTGGTCCAGAACATGCCTGGCTGCACGATGTTGGCCGTGCGCAATATGTGTCGGCAACGGATGACGAGGCCTTGAGCGCCTTCCAACTGTGCTCGCAACTCGAAGGTATTATTCCCGCCCTAGAGCCAGCCCACGCCCTGGCCCGGGTCGGGGATGTCGCCAAGGAACTGGGCAAGGACGCCATTGTGCTGATGAATCTGTGCGGCCGCGGCGACAAGGACATCTTTACTGTTGCCGAAGCGCTCGGCAGTCGGCTCTAGGCCAGGAAAGACCGGATATGCGTCACAATCGAATCGCCGCCCGGTTCGCCGCCCTCAAGGCCGAGGACCGCGCAGGACTGATCACCTATGTCATGGCCGGTGACCCGGACCTGGAAACCGCCTTTGAGATTCTCAAAGGCTTGCCGGCTGCGGGCGCTGACCTGATCGAGCTGGGCTTTCCGTTTTCCGACCCTATGGCCGAAGGCCCTCCGATCCAACGCGCGGCCTTGCGTGCCTTAAAAATAGGCATGACCCTGCGCGGCACGCTCGATCTGGTGCGCCGGTTCCGGCTCGAGGACAAGGACACACCCATTATACTGATGGGCTATACTAATCCGGTCCTGAGCTATGGCTTTGGCCCCTTTGCCCAAGATGCCGCCGCCGCCGGGGTTGATGGACTGATCATTGTCGATAGCCCGCCCGAAGAATCGGACGAATTGTCCGAAGCGCTCGATATTGCTGGCATTTCTCTTATTCGCTTAACCGCCCCTACAACCGATGATGCGCGTTTGGCCATTGTGGTAAAGCGCACGTCTGGTTTTGTTTATTATGTCTCGGTCGCCGGTGTGACCGGGGTCAAGGAGGCCGATGCCGCCAGCGTCGCCCCGGCCGTGGTGCGGGTTCGCGCCGCCTCCAACTTGCCGGTCGCGGTCGGGTTCGGCATCAAGACCCCCGAACGCGCAGCCGAGGTGGCCCGCATTGCCGATGCTGTGGTGGTAGGATCAGCCCTGGTGGATGAAATCGCAGCAGCGGCGGTAACATCTGCGCCAGCAGCGGCAAAAGTACTGGCATCTGTGTCTGCCCTGGCTAAAGCTGTGCGCACGGCAAGACTTGACGTGAACGTCACTTCAGTATGATGGTCCGAGCATGAGCATGGCTGAGTCTAAAGATCTTTCGGGATCGCATCCTGGACCTACGGCACAGACCGGCGGGTCCAAGACTATTCGTGAGCGTGGCGGCTGGCTGGGCAAGATTGCGCCGGGTATTCGCAACCTCGTCTCAAAGCGCGAAACGCCGGAAAATCTCTGGGTCAAGTGCCCTGATACGGGCGAGATGATTTATCGCCCTGACCTAGAGGCCGCCCTTTGGGTCACGCCGGCCGGTCGCCATATGCGCATTGGCCCGCAATTGCGGTTTGCCTATACATTCGACGACGGCGTCTATACCGAACTGCCCGCGCCAACCGCGCCCGATGATCCGCTGCATTTTTCCGACGGCAAGCCCTATATCGAGCGGCTGGCCGCGGCGCGCAAGGCAACCGGTGAGCAAGATGCCATGGCCATTGCCCATGGCCTGATCGGCAAGAGCCCAGCCATTGTTCTGGTACAGGACTTCGCCTTTATGGGCGGCTCCCTAGGCATGGCGGCGGGCGAAGGCTTTATCGAGGCGGCCCGTGCAGCGGTCGAGCGCAGTTGTCCGCTGGTTATCTATACCGCTGCTGGCGGCGCACGCATGCAAGAAGGGGCCCTATCCCTGATGCAGATGGCCCGCACCACCTTGGCGATCCAGGAATTAAAGGCCGCAAGCCTGCCCTATATTGTCGTTTTGACCGACCCGACCACGGGCGGGGTGACCGCGTCTTATGCCATGCTGGGTGATGTGCATCTGGCTGAGCCCGGCGCCCTGATCGGCTTTGCCGGACAGCGCGTGATCGAGCAGACCATTCGCGAAACCCTGCCGCCTGGCTTCCAACGCTCGGAATACCTGGTGGAAAAAGGCATGGTCGACCGGGTCACGCCGCGTTCAGAACTGCCGGCCATTTTGGGATCCCTGATCAAGACCTTGATGATGAGCCGCAAGGCGGCCTGATCTAGGGCCAGGGTCATGAGCGATCATTTACAGGCCCATGATGCAGCGCTTGAGCGGCTACGGGCCTTGCATCCCTTAAGGATTGACCTGTCACTAGACCGGATGCTGCGCCTGTGCGCGGCGCTCGGCAATCCTCAGGACAAGCTGCCCCCCGTCATTCATGTCGCTGGCACCAATGGCAAGGGCTCAAGCGTGGCCATGCTGCGCGCTATTGCCGAGGCCGCGGGCCTTAAGGTGCATGTGTTTACCTCGCCGCATCTGGTCAGGTTTGCAGAGCGCATTCGCCTGGGCGGGCACCTGATCACCGAGGCGCATCTGGCGCATATCCTGGAACGGGTCGAGGCGGCCAATGGCGGCCTGCCGATCACGTTTTTCGAGATCACGGCGGCGGCGGCCCTTTTGGCCTTTGCCGAGGTCCCGGCCGATCTTTGCATTATCGAGGTCGGGCTTGGCGGGGTGCTGGATGCCACCAATGTCGTCAAAAAGCCCGCCGTCTGTGTAATAACCCCGGTTGATCTGGACCATAAGGAATTTCTCGGCGACACGATTGCTAAGATTGCCGCGGAAAAGGCCGGTATTCTCAAGCGCGGGGTTCGTGCGATTATCGCCCGCCAAACTGATGAGGGCGGCGCGGTGATCGAGGCCATGGCCCGCAAGGTCGGTGCGCCCCTATCGGTTATGGGCCAGTCGGTCGATGGCTGGCGCGATGAGGACCGGTTGCTGGTCCAGACCGAGGACCGGCTTCTAGACCTGCCCCTGCCCAGCCTTGTTGGCGGCCACCAGATAGGCAATGCCGCCTTGGCCGTGCTCGCGGCCCTAGCGCTTGACCACCCCTTGATTACCGAGGCCGCAATCGCCAAGGGCCTGATAGAGGTTCAGTGGCCCGCCAGGTTCCAGCGCCTGACCGCAGGCCCTCTGGCAGACAAGGCCAAGGCGGCTGGCACGGATCTTTGGCTAGATGGTGGCCATAACCCCCATGCGGCGAGGGCCCAGGTCACGGGCTTAACCGAACTGAATGCCCGCGATGGCCGCCGCACAGCAATTATTTGCGGACTTTTGGCCAATAAGGACGCTGTAGGGTTTTTTGAGGCCTTTAAGCCCCTCGCCCCAACCATGTTCACGGTTGGCTTTGGCGCGGATGCAGCGGCAAGCCCTCAGGACCTGGCCAAGACCGCTACCGATCTTGGTCTGAACGCCACAGCTTGCGAGGATGTCGATCAGGCGCTGGATCTGGCCTTGGCCAGTCAAGACCCGCCGCCAAGGATCATGATTTGCGGCTCGCTTTATCTGGCCGGAGAGGTTTTGGCGCGCCATGCCAAGACCTG